>CALITN010000024.1 GCA_938041595.1 uncultured Flavobacteriaceae bacterium
GCTGATGCCTATCTTCCTGGAGTTTTGCAAGAAACAGGATTACCAGATGGAAGTGTTCGTGCTTATGGAAAATGGAGGGGAACCGATTCCGCTACAGGTAAAAAATGGGAAGTGACCTCATACCACACTTGGGATTTTAAAGATGGAAAAATCATTGCTGGTGGAGACTATTTCGATGCAGGAGGTTTAATGGCCTTTTTGCAAGCTGAAACCTCGGAAGAATAAACCCACTCGTTCTTATCTGATACCAAAGCCATAGCCATTGCTATGGCTTTTTTTGTCCGATATTTCTGCGCAGTCAGAGCCATTATTTTTTGTAACTTCTACCAATAACCATAAATCAATACATTATGTCTGAATTTGAAATTTATCATTTGGCACAATTGAATTTTATCAATAATGCCATCTACACTGTCGTAGTTGTTCTGCTCACAGCCCTAGCTTTCTATTTAATTCGAAGAAGAGAGGAGCTGGATTTACCACCCTATTCCAAAATTGTAATGACGGGCTTTTGTGCTTGTGTCGCTTTTTTTGGGATTCAGGTCAATTCCTTTTTGGCCACTACTCAAAAAGGACTTTCCTATCAGTTGTCTGAACTGAAGGCTTCGGGTACGGCGATTTCCTCCACCGCGCAAAACTGGATTGATTTTGTGGGATACGGTGTAACGGAAGGACCTCCTGCTTTGGCACCCGATTTGCCATCTATCATTTTTTGGCTGATTATTTCATTTATGTTTGTCGGGGGGATTTGGTTCCCACGTCCTGTAAAAAAGTAATGATTCGTTAACAGAGACAGACCACCCAGCTAAGGCTGGGTTTTTTTATATCTTGAAAGGAGAAATATCTTTGTAGTAGTGAACAGCAATCTCCCCATATGGACTCCAAAAGAAACGACTCCTAAAAGTCAAATAGCAGCTTTTCAAGATTTTGTTTCCCAAAAAACAGGGCGTTTTTTTGCTCATTATGAAGACTTTCACCAGTGGTCTGTGTCGGCCCTTTCGGAATTTTGGGAGTGCATTGCTCAGTATTTTGAAGTTCGTTTTGACACTCCCTATGATCGGGTAGTGGATCCGCAAGTACCCTTTTACAATACCCAATGGTTTTCGGGAGCAGAACTGAGTTATGCTGCGCATATTGAGCGTAATTTTGAAAGCGGTAAACCCGTGATTTACTATCGAAACGAAAATGAACAAGACACCGATATTAGCTGGAATGCTTTGTTTGAAAAAGCCGCGGCCATTCAAAAAGACTTGATCGCTGCAGGTGTCCAAAAAGGGGATAGTGTTGTGGGCTATTTGACCCATCATCCGGTAACGATTGCCGCTTTTTTAGCCACCAACGCTCTAGGAGCCATTTGGAGTTGTTGCTCTCCAGATTTTGGGGTCGAAAGCGTTTTGAATCGTTTGGGGCAACTGAACCCCAAAGTGCTCTTGGCGATGCGGGACTATACTTACAATGGAAAAACTCATTCCCTTTCCCAGAAAGTTGCCTTGCTGGAAAAAAAATTGCTCAGCCGAGAGCAGACCTTACTTTTTGATTCTGATTTTTCGTCTTGGAATTTAGATACGCAGGCGGTTTATTCGTTACACCCACTTTCGGTTTCGTTTGATCACCCTATTTGGGTGTTGTATTCATCGGGAACAACGGGGCAACCCAAGGCGATTGTTCACCGTACTGGAGGGATGCTTCTAGAGCAGATGAAAGCGCTGGCACTGCATCAAGATTTACGAGCAGGAGAGCGATTTTTTTGGCATACCACCACTGGTTGGATGATGTGGAATTACGCTTTAGGATCACTGCTCTGCAAAGGCGTTTTGTGTATATACGATGGGGCTCCTGGATATCCAGATATGGGCGCGCATTGGCGTTTTGCTGCCGACAAGCAAATCCATCACTTTGGGCAAGGAGCTCCTTTTTTAATTCAATGCATGAAAGCCCAAGAACCTGCAGTTCAAGCCGCACAATTGACTGCACTTAAAACCATCGGATCCACAGGAGCACCCCTTTCCGAAGAGGCTTTTCATTGGTTGCAGCTAGAGCTTCCCGAGGTGCATATCGTTTCGCTTAGTGGGGGCACTGACGTGTGTTCTGCTTTTCTTGGGGGAAACCCCCAATTGCCAGTTTATGCAGGCTATTTGCAATGTGTGATGTTGGGAGCGTCTATCGAGGCGTGGAACGAACAAGGCGAAAGCGTTTGGGATGAAACGGGAGAGCTAGTGCTTACCCAGCCCATGCCTTGCATGCCTGTCTTTTTTTGGAATGACACGGATCACCAACGCTATTCGCAAAGCTATTTTCAGGCTTTTAAAGGAGTGTGGACTCACGGAGATTGGATTGAAAGAAATGCAGGAAAAGGAATCAAAGTGTTGGGTCGTTCCGATGCGACGCTCAACAAAAATGGGATTCGCATCGGAACCGCAGAATTATATAGCGCCTTGGATCAATTAAGCGAATTGGACGATCATTTGGTGCTAGATTTGCCTACTTCAAAGGGTTCTTCGCAGTTGCTGCTTTTGGTGGTTAGTAAGAGCCCCCTCAATACGTCATTAACACAAAAAATAAAAAGACATATACGGGAGCAATGTTCTCCACGACATGTGCCGGATCGGATTGTTTCCATAGCTGCAATACCCTATACCCTTAGTGGGAAAAAATTGGAAGTACCAGCAAAAAAAATACTCCTAGGAGGAACGCCTTCTGAAAATGCTAGTTTTGGGGCACTCAAAAATCCAGAAAGCTTGGAATTACTGGTGCGTTTGAGAGACGAATTAGCGTTGGGATAGCACCTCTTTAATGGCTTTTTCAACAAGGGGCTCTATGACTTTATAACCTGTTTTATTAAGGTGAACGCCATCATAGGAATGGATGGCGTCCAACCCATTATGGCCATTGTTCAATGCTGAAAAGTAGTCCAAATAATAAACATTGCGGGCTTGGGCATAAACTTGGATCAAAGCATTAAGACTGGGAATCTTATCCTTAGGGTTTTTTCCAGCTTCCCAGGGATAGTCTTCGGCAGGAAGCACCGAACAAAGAATGACCTTGATGTTGTTAGCACGAGCAATTTCACTCATTGAAGCAAGATTATCCAGCGTCATTTCAAGAGTCATCGGGCCCGTATTACCTGCAATGTCATTGGTGCCCGCAAGAATGACTACAACTTTGGGTTGAAGTGCCACTACGTCTTGGCGAAACCGC
>CALITN010000025.1 GCA_938041595.1 uncultured Flavobacteriaceae bacterium
AGAGGAACATCTTGAAAAAGTCTTTCTTGATCATCAAATAAATAAAGTTGTCGGAATTGAGGACGTTGGGTGTCTTTAACATCCAAGCCCATTAGGAGTGGATTCAGTGGCGTTTGTTGGTCTGTATCCCGGACTTCAAAATGAAGGTGAGGGCCAAAGCTTCCACCTGTATTACCAGAGTAGCCGATCAGTTCCCCTTTCCTAACAGTCAGTTCGTCTTTACGTAAAAATTGCTGTACTTCAAACCGTTCTTTTTCATATTGAATCGCTTTTATGAAGTTTTCTATCCTAGGGGCAAATTTTTGTAAATGCGCATATACACTTGTAAGACCATTATTGTGTTCTATGTATAAAGTCTTGCCATAGCCACTGGTACTCACCCGGATTCTTCGGATAGAGCCTGCTTCGACGGTTTTGACTTTTAACCCTTGTCGTCCTTTGGTTTTGATGTCTATACCTGCATGAAAATGGCCTCCTCGTAATTCAGCAAAATTTCCAGATAACGCCAAGGGTATATCTAGAGGCGTTCCAAGTTCAATTTTGTTTTGTCCGAATCCTACAAAAGTCCCAAGAAAAAAAAGGCAGGGAAGTAGCAGAAGAAAAAATGAGGAGGAATGAGAACGGAATGAATAGATACTCAAGAGTGATGGGTATGTTAAAGTTATTAAAACGCTGGAAGCGTTGTTAAATATATGAAATCGAATTGTTACTTTTGTTTAAGTAAGTGTTTGACAAATCAAACCGAGACATGAATCAACCAATGCTCCTTCTTGAAGAAAAAATCATTGTTCTTTTGAATAAACTCAAAGACAATCATTTACAGCTTCAAAAATTTGAAAGCGAAATAGAATCCATCAAAGAGCGGAACCAGCAATTGCAGGAAAAATACACTCAATTGCAACAAGAAAATGCCTCGCTAAAAGTTGCCAATAGCTTGCTCGGCAGTAACGAAAGTAAAGCCAATACGAAACGTAAACTGAACAGCCTTATCAAAGAAGTTGATCAATGCTTGTATCAAATAGCAGAATTGTAGTCAAATGAGCGACATGATTAAAATAAAGTTGACCATTGCCGATCGCGTCTATCCCCTAACGATAGCCCCCGATCAAGAAGCGGCATTACGAAACTCTGCTAAGAAAATAGAAGGGATGATCAAACAGCTTGAAAAGAATTATGCTGTACGAGATAAACAAGATGTTCTAGCCATGTGCGCGCTGCAATACGCAGCCCGTGTGGAGAAACAAGAGCAAAACCCCGAGTCCAATGAAGCAGATAGATTAAAGACTCAAGAATTAATAGATCTCATTGACGTTCATATTGCTACGTACTAACGTTCTTTAACATAACAATACAATACTGCCTGTATTAGTAATATTTTTTGATAAACTCAACGAAGATTAAATTCGAAGAGGTGAGTCACTATTGTAAAAGCATGCTGCCTAGAGCAGATCCTTGATCAATGGGGTAGCCTCAAACCTGTTTATATGGAGTTTATACAAAACTCATCGCTAATGCAGGCTTTTTTATTTTAAACAATATGGAAGCATACATCCCTTATTTACTTTCCCTTTTAGCCCTTTTCGGGGGCATCGTTATTGGTAGTTTCTCGCGGCGAAATAAAGCCACGGGTATCATCAAACAGTCTGAGTTACGAGCCCATGAGATTGTAAAAAAAGCCCGACGGGACGGAGACACTATCAAAAAGGATAAAATCCTACAAGCCAAAGAGCGCTTTATTGAATTAAAAGGCGAGCATGAAAAAGTAATTTTTCAGCGTGAGAAAAAAATCGTTGAGATCGAAAAACGGCTGCGAGACAAAGAATCTCGTCTTTCTAGTGAGCTTAACAAAAGCAAAGACCTCAATCGAAAACTGGAAGCTAAAACAGAACAGTTGAACACCAAGCTCGAAAAGCTTGAGAAAAAAATGGAAACCGTTTCCGAAACGGAAAAACAAAATATTGAAAAGCTAGAGCAGATCGCCAATTATTCTGCCGAGGAAGCCAAAGAAGAATTGGTAAAGTCCCTTCAAGAAAAAGCCAAGGCAGCCGCTATGGAGTACACGCAGCAAACCTTGGAAGAAGCAAAGCTGACGGTTCAACAAGAAGCTAAAAAAGTCGTTATTAGTACCATTCAACGTATTGGGACAGAGGAAGCAGTTGAAAACTGTGTGTCTGTTTTCAATATCGAATCGGATGATATCAAAGGACGCATTATTGGTCGTGAAGGGCGCAATATTCGTGCGTTGGAATCAGCTACTGGAGTAGAAGTCATTGTGGATGATACTCCCGAGGCTATAATTTTGTCCTGTTTTGATCCCGTTCGTAGGGAGATCGCTCGTTTGTCTTTGCACAAGCTGGTGACTGATGGACGCATCCATCCTGCACGAATCGAAGAGGTGGTTCAAAAAACAAAAAAGCAAATTGAGAATGAAATCGTTGAGGTCGGAAAACGCACGGTAATCGACCTTGGCATCCATGGTCTGCATCCTGAGCTAATCCGAATCGTAGGCCGAATGAAATATCGTTCTTCTTACGGTCAAAACCTTTTGCAGCATTCTCGTGAAGTTGCTAAGTTATGTGGTGTAATGGCCGTAGAATTAGGTTTGAACGCTAAAATGGCTAAGCGTGCTGGCTTGCTTCATGATATAGGAAAAGTACCTGAAGAAGAAACAGAAACGCCTCATGCCTTGTTGGGAATGGAGTGGGCAGAAAAGCATGGAGAGAAAAAAGAGGTGTGTAATGCCATTGGAGCGCACCATGATGAGATTGAAATGACCTCCTTATTGTCACCCATTGTTCAGGTGTGTGATGCTATATCGGGCGCACGCCCTGGTGCTCGCCGACAGGTTCTCGATAGCTATGTGCAACGTCTTAAAGATTTGGAAAATATCGCATATGATTTTGACGGAGTCAACAAAGCCTTTGCCATTCAGGCAGGACGTGAACTTAGAGTAATTGTGGAGAGTGAAAAAGTTAGTGATGATCAAGCAGCACAACTTTCATTCGAAATTTCTCAAAAGATCCAAACGGATATGACCTATCCTGGGCAAGTAAAAATTACAGTCATTCGCGAAACACGCGCAGTGAATGTTGCGAAATAATGACGCCTTAAAGTCCAAGAAGCAAATAAACTGCTCCCGCAATTGTACCACCTAAAAAGGGTCCCAAAATAGGAATCCAACTGTAGGCCCAATCGACTTGTTTGTTTTTCCTTGGGAGTAGTGAATACACAAGTCGTGGTCCAAAATCACGAGCTGGATTGATGGCATAGCCTGTAGTACCTCCTAAAGCAAGACCAATGACCCATACAACCAACGCAATAGGCAATGCGTCAAGGGCACCAAGGCCAAAATTAGTAACAGAACTGCCTTCGATTTCAATATTGGGACTGGCAATCATCAAAGCCGAAAAAACAAGCACAAAAGCACCAAGGGCTTCAGCAAAAAGGTTGTTTTTATAATTGCGAATCGCCGGGCCGGTACAGAATGTGCTTTTGACCGCGGCTTCATCTTGAGTCGCTCGGTAGTGATCAATATAAGCGAGATAAGCTAAAAAGCTTCCACACATGGCTCCAAGCAGTTGTGCTAAAAGATAACTTCCCACGAGCTCCCAAGAAAACTTTCCAGCAACTGCCAAACCCAGAGTCACGGCTGGATTCAAATGCGCACCACTGGATTGACTCGAAATAAAGACCCCCACAAAGACTGCAAAAGCCCAAGCAGTGGTTATTAGCATCCAAGGATTTTGGTTTTCTGCAATGGTTTGCTTCAAATTCACATTAGCGACAACGCCTGCTCCTAGCAATAGGAGAAAAGCGGTGCCGATGAATTCTGCCAAAAAAGGATCAAGTGTCATAATGATATATGGGATTAATTTTATAATTCAATACCGTCAAAAGGTACTGTATTTTACCTAAAATGCAGTATTTTACAAAAACATAAAAACAAAACTGTGAAAGTAGAAGTATGTGCCACCAGCCTCCAATCTATTATGAATGCTCAGCAAGCCGGTGCTGACCGAATTGAGCTATGTACGGAATTAAGTTTAGGTGGTGTTACACCTTCCTATGGTTTTATCAAAGAAGCAGTTCGCTTGAGCAAGTTGCCTATACATCTTTTGATTCGTCCACGCTCGGGTGATTTTTGTTATTCAGAAGTTGAATTTCAAACCCTTTTGGAAGACATTCGAATGGCTAAACAATTAGGTGTGGCCGGTGTTGTGGTGGGTTTTTTACACTCAGACAACCAAGTGCATTGGGAGCAACTGCAACAAGCGATGGCTTTTGCCAAACCTCTTACGATTACTTTTCATCGAGCTTTTGATCTGATCCCAGATCCAGAAGCAGCACTTGAGCGTTTTATAGCCTTGGGGGTTGATCGCATTTTGTGTTCTGGGCAAGCGCTAAAAGCCACCCAAGGCATTGCAACCCTTGAGCGGTGGAAAACCCTAGCGGATAAAAAACTGGAGATTCAACCGGGAGGGGGGATCAACAATATAAACTGTCGGAAATTTTACGATCACGGTTTTGAAAGCCTGCACTTGTCTGCCCAAAAGAATAGCTCGAATCATTCAAACAACGAAAGCATCTCGGGCTTTTGGAAGCAGCAAGCCGAAGTTGCTGATTTGCAAATGCTACAGGAGGTAGTAGCAATCTGTAAACCCTAATGGGTGTTCTTATTCAAATCAGGATTGTAGCGAAAAAAGAAATTGGCCCAAATCAATTTTGACCAAGCATTCAAATAGGGACTGACAATCAAAAGAGTCCCCGTAATCCACAAAAAAGCGGCTATCACTGAAAATCGTTCACTAAACAACCAATACACCAAAGTTACTCCGAGCATTAATGCTACCCCAAGGGCATAGGCAACATACATGGATCCGTAATAAAAACTGGGTTCAATCTTAAATTTTGTTTGGCA
>CALITN010000026.1 GCA_938041595.1 uncultured Flavobacteriaceae bacterium
GCATGAAAATACGAATACTTCATTAGATCAATATTATTTAAAAGGTATTATCAGCATTAAAATCAGTTTTAATTTTCTGATTTTTAGTAATTAAATAGATTTTTCTTATTATTTTTATAATTAAAATAGTTTTATGACATTGACGCAATTACGCTACTTGCTTTCTGTGGCTGAATACGGGAATTTTACACTGGCTGCAGAGAAATCTTTTGTGACCCAACCTACTTTGAGTATGCAAATTCAAAAATTAGAAGAGGAACTTGAAGTCAAAATTTTCAATCGAAATACCAAACCCATTGGATTAACAGCTATCGGGGAGGCCATCGTAGCTCAAGCCAAGATTATCCTCCAAGAAGCCCAACGAATGGAAGATGCTGTAGCGCAAGAAAAAGGGAGTGTCTCCGGCACCTTCCGACTCGGAATCATCCCAACAGTCATGCCTACCCTACTCCCCATGTTTCTCACAAACTTTATCAAAAAATATCCTAAAGTAGATCTAAAAATCGAAGAGATCACCACAGAAAACATCTGTAATCTGATTGATAAAGGGCAATTGGACGCTGGAATTGCAGCCACCCCTTTGAATCGAGAACAATTGCTTGAAAAACCCCTTTTCTACGAGCCCTTCGTTGCTTATCTTCCCAAAAATCATCACCTCCTGAAACAAGATCATATTGAAGTAGACGATCTCAATCACAATGACATCTTAGTGTTAGAAGACGGTCACTGCTTTAGAGACCATGTCCTCAATTTATGTGCCTCAAATAGAAGCTCCAAACAATTTGGTCTGAAAAGCGGAAGTTTTGAAACATTAATCAATCTCGCAGATCAAGGACTAGGAATGACCCTATTGCCTTATCTAAACACTCAGCATCTAAATACAGAAGCCAAACAACAGCTAAGGAACTTTCCAGAACCCTCCCCAGCACGAGAAATCAGCTTGATTCATAGCAAAAACCAACTCAAACTTCCCATCATCGAAGCACTTCGAAATATCATACTAGGAATTGTACGTGGAGCCATCCGGTTTGAAAACGTTCGGATCATAGAACCCCGAAAAGCCTAAATTTTAGTGGGCTTTGAAAATAAAATCAAAATATTATAGTACTATGTATTACATAGAACCTTTTTTTATTTATATATTTGCAATACCATTTACTCACATAACCTATGAATCTGGAAAACACCAAAGCCCAAATGCGAAAAGGCATTCTTGAATTTTGCATTCTTTCCATTTTGCGATCCGAAACCAAATACGCTTCGGAAATACTGGAAAGCTTAAAAAAAGCAGAGATGTTGGTGGTAGAAGGCACTTTGTATCCCCTACTCACACGCCTCAAAAATGCAGAGCTACTTGAATATCGCTGGGAGGAATCTACTTCGGGTCCTCCGAGAAAATACTACCAAATCACTCCTCAGGGAACCCAAATGCTCAATGAACTTAGCCTTTCTTGGAAATCGCTCCAAAAAGCTGTGAACTCAATTCAAAAAACCAAATAACCCAATCATGAATAAAACTGTTGATATCAATCTTGCCGGCATTTTCTTTCATATCGATGAAAAAGCCTATGCTTTGCTAAAAAAATACCTCGATGCACTTCGCGCTACTTTTGCCACCACCGAAGGTAAAGATGAAATTCTGGCAGACATTGAAGCCCGAGTAGCGGAACTGCTCCATGAACGAAAAGCAAATAAGGATCAGGTCATCGAAACCGAAGACATTGAAGCTGTGATTGTCATTTTGGGCCAACCAGAAGACTATGTAATTTCGGAGGACCCCGAACCACAAGCAGCAACTCAAAAGAAATTGTTTCGCGATCCGGATGACTCCTATGTAGGTGGTGTTGCCGCAGGACTCGCACACTATTTTGGACTGGACATAGGCTGTCTACGAATTGTTTGGGCCATCCTTATTTTCTTCAGTGGAGGGAGCTTTTTAGTCATCTATATATTGTTCTGGATTTTGATTCCTGAAGCCAAAACCACCACAGAAAAGCTCCAAATGAAAGGAGAACCGGTCAATGTGGGCACCATTGAAAAAAAAATTCGTGAAGAATTCAATTCATTAGCTGACAAGGTTAAAAATGTGGACTACGAACAGGCTGGTTCTACACTAAAAAAAAAGTCAAAAAGTTTTTCAAACAATTTGGCCACACTAATCCTGTCGCTGATTAAAATAGCGGGCAAACTGGTCGGTATCGTGCTTATCATCTTTGCATCATTGAGTTTGTTTGGCATCACACTTGGATTTGTCACGACCAACGTAGTGGGTTGGGTCAGCGAGTTCCCCCTGAATGACATGATGAATTTTCCTATACTCAAGAGCACGCCTATTTGGCTGTTGTTGATACTTGGTTTATGTGTCTTTGGAATCCCAATGCTATTTCTTCTGATTTTGGGAATCAAACTCGTGGCTCCGCGATCAAACCCCTTTGGTTTTTGGGGACGGATGACTCTTTTGGGCATATGGTTACTCAGTGTGATTATCTTGGTTGTATTAGGCAGCTTGGAGGCCAAGTCTCATTTGTTTACCTATCAAGCCATCGATAATCACAATTACGCCATTGCATCGCAAGACACGCTTCAATTAAAAGCATTGAAAAATTCTCGATTTCAAGATCGATTCACCAATTCCAGAGATTTTGATTTAATCGTTGATGAAAATGGTGAAAAACAACTACTACTCAATAATGTACGCTTGAAAATAGAAACGACCGATCGGGATTCACTTTATCTGAGCATCTTAAAAGAAGCAACGGGTCCATCTTATAGCAAAGCGCAAGCCAACGCAAAAAAGATAAACTATCAACCTGAGCATACAAAAAACCAATTGCTTCTAAGTACCTACTCAACTTCGCCTATTGCTCAGAAGTTCAAAAGTCAAGAAGTAGAACTGTCTCTTTTCATCCCCCAAGGGCAAACGCTCTTTATCGACTCTTCCCTGCTACCTATATTGGGTTGGAATATTCCCAATGATCAAAACTACGTGCGACGAGGACTGGCAGGACACCATTGGAAAATGGGTGAAGATCAATTAGTTTGCTTGGATTGCACCCCCAAAGAAACCCAATAAAACCCCTTTGTATAAAAAGGCAGAAAGCATTTGCAAACTTTGTAATTAACCCTATCTTTGGCGCACCTTTTCGGGGTGTAGCGTAGCCCGGGCATCGCGCCTGCTTTGGGAGCAGGAGGTCGCAGGTTCGAATCCTGCCACCCCGACAAGTTTTTTCCCCACCATTATTTACGGGATGTGGCGCAGCCTGGTAGCGCACACGCATGGGGTGCGTGGGGTCGCAGGTTCAAATCCTGTCATCCCGACTCAAACCATCGTTCCCCGATGGTTTTTTTTTATCCCAAATTCAGTGTACATTTCTGAAAAATTCAATCTTAGCTATGAAAAGTAGTGCCCTTTTTGGTTGCCTAACGATCGTCAACTTACTGTCAAGCTGTGCTCAAGAAAACACCCCGCCTATTCAGACACCGACAAGGGTTGATTATACTTACGAAACAGTAGTGGAAGGAATTGACATTCCTTGGGGAATGGCTTTTATCAGCACCGATAGCCTTTTGGTGACAGAAAAATCTGGCATCCTTTATCTTGTTACAAATGGGGTAAAAAAAGAAGTCAAAGGATTACCACCTACCTATGTCCGTGGTCAGGGCGGCCTGCTTGATGTTGCTTTGGGTCCTGATTTTGAAAACACCAAGCGGCTATTTTTTACCTCTGCCGTGAATACCGAAGGCGGTAAGGGAGGTAATACCGCACTATACAGCGCCATCCTAAAAGACAACACCACATTGGAAGATGTGAATTTGCTATACAAGGCTGTACCTAATACCAAAACTGCCCAACATTGGGGCTCACGAATTGTTTTCGATAAAAAGGGACACGTCTTTTTCACTATTGGAGACCGAGGCAATAGAGAAGTCAACCCGCAAGACCTTTCTAGAGATGGTGGGAAAGTTTACCGCCTTAATTTAGACGGAAGCATTCCCATCGACAACCCTTTTGTTGGACAAGAAAATGCCAAAGAAGCAGTTTATTCCTACGGTCACCGCAATCCACAAGGCATGACCATACACCCTAAAACTGGAGCGATCTGGGCGCATGAACACGGCCCCCGAGGAGGAGATGAAATCAATATTATTCAAGCGGGCAACAACTACGGATGGCCAAAAATCACTTATGGAATCAACTATAGCGGTACTCGCATTACCAACAAAACCCGTCTCCAAGGAATGGAACAACCCTATTATTACTGGGTGCCTTCAATTGCTCCGAGCGGAATGGCTTTTGGATCGAATGCCTATCCCGATTGGGAAGGCAATCTTTTTGTAGGTTCTCTGCGTTTTGAATATTTAGAACGCCTTGTCATCAAAAATAATGCTGTGGTCAAACGTGAAAAAATACTGGAGGATATCGGAAGGGTTCGCAACGTAGTGACCGGCCCCGATGGATTGTTATACCTCGGCGTGGAAGGCAAAGGAATCCTTAAAATCGTACCCAAAGGATGAAACTAATCGGACTTCTGGCAAC
>CALITN010000027.1 GCA_938041595.1 uncultured Flavobacteriaceae bacterium
TGCGTCATTTAGAAAAGGGAAGAGTTGTTATTTTTGGAGGCGGAACAGGTAACCCATATTTCACCACAGATTCTGCAGCTGTTTTAAGAGCTATAGAAATTGAGGCTGATGTAATTTTAAAAGGAACTCGCGTAGACGGAATTTATACCTCTGACCCAGAAAAGGACAAAAACGCAACTAAGTTCGATACTATTACATTTAAAGATGTATTAACAAAAGGACTTAAAGTAATGGACACTACAGCCTTTACTCTTAGTCAGGAAAACGAACTTCCCATAATCGTTTTTGACATGAACACCCAAGGCAATCTCAAAAAGATTGCTGAAGGGGAAAACATTGGAACCCGCGTTTACCTTTAAAATCTCAGATTATGAATGAAGAATTAGACTTTGTTGTTGCGACCGCCAAAGAACGCATGGAGCAATCCCTTGCGCATTTGGAAAAAGAACTATTGAATATCCGTGCGGGCAAAGCGAATCCCGTGATGCTCTCCACCGTTAATGTAGAATATTACGGGACGCAAACCCCTCTGAGTCAGGTTGCCAATGTAAATACCCCCGATGCGCGAACCTTGAGCGTTCAGCCTTGGGAAAAATCCATGCTTGCCGATATTGAAAAAGCCATTTTAGTAGCTAATCTAGGGTTTACTCCCATGAACAATGGTGAATCTGTAATCATCACTATCCCGCCCTTGACCGAGGAGCGCAGAAGAGAGCTCGTCAAACTAGCCAAAGCCGAAGCGGAAAATAACAAAATCAGTATCCGAGGTTTCCGAAAGGATGCCAACCAAGAGGTGAAAAAATCGGAAGCCACGGAAGATCAACAAAAGAACTACGAACAAGACATTCAAGAATTGACTGATCGTTTTATCAAAGAAGTTGACCGTATTCTTCAAAATAAAGAAAAAGAAATCCTAACCGTATAGCATCAGAGGGATAAGCTTCCCGAGGATATGAAAAAGAAAAGCCGATTTAGTTTTTGGGGGAGCGTTGCAAGGCTTATTCTTCGAAACCGATTTCTGATCTTACTAGGCATCGTTGCTACGACTCTCTTTTGGGCTTCGCAGTGGCAGTATATGCAGTTCACGTATTCCGAAGCCAATCTCCTTCCCGATAAACACCCAGAAAATATTAGATATCAAAAGTTTCTTGACACTTTTGGTGAGGAAGGGAATCTGATTGTTATTGCACTCCAGGACACCGCTTTTTTCCAAGCAGAGAGGTTGGGTGCCTGGGAAAAGTTAAACCAAAAACTGATTACCTTCCCCGAAATTGAAAGTGTACTCTCGGTCGAAAATCTCCAAGGACTGACAAAAAACACTAAAAAAGAACGCTTTGATTTCGTCCCGCTCTTGGATTCCATTCATCGCGATCAAAAAACACTTGATCAATTCCAACAAAAACTATTTCTAGAATTACCCTTCTACAAAGACTTACTTTTCAATCCAGAAACGGGCACCATTCGTTCTCTGGTGTATATGAAAAAAGATGTGGTCAATACCGCCGCGCGAAAAGATTTTATTTTCAACGATTTAATCCCAGAAGTGGAACGCTTTGAAAAAAGCCAGCAATCAGATCTTAGGGTCTCAGGGATGCCTTACATTCGAACTTTGAACGCACAAAATATCGTTGATGAGATTGGTCTTTTTGTTCTGTTCGCTACCCTGCTGACCTCTCTTATTTTCTTTCTTTTTTTCCGTTCGTTCCGCGCCACATTTATTTCGCTACTGGTTGTCCTGATTGGCGTGATGTGGGCCTTTGGGGTTTTGGGCTTTTTGCGTTATGAAATCACCGTTCTAACAGCATTGATTCCTCCTCTCATCATTGTTATTGGAGTACCCAATTGTATTTTTCTCATCAATAAATACCAGTTGGAAGTTGCCAAGCACGGTAACAAAGTCCGATCACTACAACGGGTAATCACTAAGATCGGGAACGCCACCTTGATGACCAATCTCACCACCGCTTCGGGTTTTGCTACTTTTATCCTTACTGATAGTAAAATTCTCAAGGAATTTGGGATTGTTGCCTCTTTGAACATTATTGGAATCTTTCTGCTGTCACTTTTGATGATTCCGATTGTTTATAGCTTTCTACCCCGCCCCAACTCCAAGCATTTGAAGCATTTGAAAAACAAGTGGATGGAACGCATTGTCCGTGAAATGGAAACCATTGTACGGAATAAAAAAATTGCCGTATATAGCGTTGCCTTAATTGGCTTAATCCTTGGAATTATTGGGATTTATCAAATAAAGATATCTGGGAGCCTTATCGAAGATATGCCTAAGAAGGCCGCATTCTTTGATGATATCTTATTTTTTGAGAAAGAGTTTAATGGAATTGTTCCCTTAGAGATAAGCATCGACGCAAAGCGCCCTAAGGGTATTTATAGTCTCTCCACCCTTCGGCGGATCAACCGTTTGCACGAAACCATTGCGGAAATCCCTGAGCTTTCCACTCCTGTTTCGATTGTCAATGCTTACAAATATGCCAAACAAGCCTATTACAATGGCAATGTCAATTATTATCAACTCCCCTCTCCACAAGAAAATCGTTTTATTCTACCCTTTATAAATAATGCTTCTGGCAATGGTAATTTGTTAGCCAACTACGTTGACACAACGGGGCAACTGGCACGACTTACGACTTTTATGCAAGATGTACCCACTGATCGCATGGAACAAATTGAAACCGAATTGCTCAAAGCGATTCAGAAAATATTTCCTGAAAAACGATATACTGTTGAGCTCACAGGGAAATCCCTCCTATTCCTAAAAGGAACACACTATTTGATAAAAAATCTATTCCTCTCCCTTCTGCTTGCCGTGATTTTGATTGCGCTGTTTATGGCTTATATGTTTCGATCGACAAAAATGATCGTGGTCTCGCTGATCCCCAACCTCTTACCTCTAATTATTACCGCCGGGGTTATGGGTTACTCGGGTATCCCCCTAAAACCCTCTACCATTTTAGTTTTCAGCATAGCCTTTGGAATATCAGTGGATGACACCATTCACTTTTTGGCCAAGTATCGTCAGGAACTGATCGATTCCAACTGGAAAATCAAACGATCCGTATATGCTGCGCTAAAGGAAACTGGAATTAGTATGTTCTACACTTCCGTGGTTCTCTTTTTTGGATTTATCGTTTTTATGAGTTCCAATTTTGGGGGCACCAGAGCTTTAGGAGGATTGGTGGCCGTAACCCTTTTGTTCGCGATGCTTGCCAACTTAGTCTTACTGCCATCCCTTTTGATCTCTCTTGAGGGGAGTTTTAGTAATGAACGTGTTTTGAAAGAGCCTAAAATTAAAATCATCGAAGAAAAACAAGGCCGCTAATCCCTGCCGTCTCAAAGAGAAATAACTTTATCTTTGCAGCAAAATTTGAAGGACATGATTAAAATCGCTACGCTCATAGAGGATGCGAATTCTATAGGTAAAGAAGTTACCGTAAAAGGATGGGTTCGTACTTTTCGTGCCAATCGTTTTATCGCATTGAATGACGGTTCCACATTGCAAAATCTTCAATGCGTTGTTGATTTTGAAAATTTGGAAGAAGCGCTATTAAAACAAATCAATACGGGTGCCGCACTCGCTGTTAAAGGAGAATTAGTGGCCAGTCAGGGAAAAGGACAATCAGTTGAAATTCAAGTTACTGAGCTTAGTGTACTCGGAGGTGCTGATCCAGAGCAATATCCTATTCAACCCAAAAAACACAGCTTTGAGTTTCTCCGTGAGCAGGCACATCTTCGAGTGCGAACCAATACCTTCAGCGCAGTGATGCGTGTTCGTTCGGCACTGGCCTTTGCAGTTCATCAATTTTTTCGCAACGAAGGTTTTTATTATGTCAATACACCCATCATTACTGGAAGTGATGCGGAAGGAGCTGGAGAGATGTTTCGAGTAACCACACTAGAGCCTAAAAATCCTCCCTTGGGTGAAGATGAAACGGTAGACTATAAGCAAGATTTTTTTGCCAAAGAAACCCATTTGACCGTATCTGGGCAATTGGAAGCCGAAACCTATGCTATGGGGCTTGGTAATGTCTACACTTTTGGACCTACTTTCCGTGCTGAAAACTCAAATACCACACGCCATTTGGCTGAATTCTGGATGATTGAACCAGAGATGGCTTTTTATGATCTCAATGATAATATAGATTTAGCAGAGGCTTTCATTAAATATATTTTGCAATACATCCTGGATCACTGTAAGGAAGATCTGGCCTTTTTGGATCAACGCTTGACCCAAGAGGAGAAAAGTAAACCTCAAGCCGAACGCAGTGAAATGGGATTATTAGAAAAAATTCAATTTGTGGTGGCTAACGAATTTAAGCGGATCAGTTACACGGAAGCGATTTACATTCTAAAAAATTCAAAGCCCAATAAAAAGAAGAAATTCAAATTTCCAGTAAACGAATGGGGTGTTGATCTTCAAAGCGAGCACGAACGTTTTCTGGTAGAAAAACACTTTAAATGTCCTGTTGTGTTATTCGACTATCCAGCTCAAATAAAAGCTTTTTATATGCGATTGAACGAAGATCAGAAGACCGTTGGAGCCATGGACATTCTTTTTCCAGGAATAGGTGAAATGGTGGGCGGATCGCAACGTGAGGAGCGATTGGATGTTCTTCAAGAACGGATCGCAGCGCAAGGGATTGACGCAGCGGAACTCGACTGGTATCTAGACCTGCGTCGTTTTGGAACCGCACCCCATTCCGGTTTTGGTTTGGGCTTTGAACGTTTGGTTCAATTCAGCACTGGAATGGGGAATATTCGTGATGTAATTCCTTTTCCACGTACCCCACAGAATGCATCTTTCTAAGCGGTAGGTCATATTTGGGCAATTTGTATCTTTGAGATAGCATTACGGCTATGATTAAACAACAGCTCCAATTAAAACTCTCTCAAAAGCTATCCCCTCAGCAGATACAACTGATGAAGCTCATTGAGTTGTCTACCCAAGAATTGGAACAAAAAATCCAGGGAGAAATTGGAGAAAATCCTGCACTGGAAAACGGAAAAGAGCTCCATACGGAAGAGGCAGACCCTGAACCCTTTGAAGACAGTCAATCCATAGACACCCAAGATATTGATATTGACAGCTATTTAAGTGACGATGATATCCCAGCCTATCGCACCCAAATTTCAAACTATAGCGCCGATCAAGAAGAAAAGAGCGTTCCTGTATCGGGAGGTATCAGCTTCCATCAGATGCTGAGTAGTCAATTGCAAAATCTAATCCTCAAAGAACAAGAAGAAGATATCGCTACCTTTTTGGTGGGAAGTATTGATGAGAGTGGCTATATCCGTCGTAGTGTTGACGAAATAATAGATGATTTGGCTTTTACCCAAAATATCTTTGTATCAAAGGAAGCTATTCTGAGCGTTCTCAAAAAAGTACAACAACTGGATCCTCCTGGTGTGGCTGCGCGGTCACTCCAAGAATGCCTTCAGTTGCAATTGGAACGCAAACAAAATCCCAATCGGAATATAAAACTGGCCTTAGAAATTGTGACCAATGCTTTTGACGAGTTTTCGAAAAAGCACTATCAGAAACTAATGGACAAGTTTGGAATTGATGAGGATACATTGAAAGAAGTCTTTCAAGTGGTTTCTAAA
>CALITN010000028.1 GCA_938041595.1 uncultured Flavobacteriaceae bacterium
CTGGATGGGCCTATGACTACGGAACCGCTGAAGAATCCAAAGAAATGTTTCGCTATCTAAAAGATTATTCCCCTGTACACAACGTAAAAGCAGGAATACACTACCCCGCGACCCTAATCACTACAGGCGATCACGATGATCGCGTGGTGCCAGCACATTCATTTAAGTTTGCTGCCGAACTCCAAGACAAACAAGCTGGAAATAATCCCGTGTTGATTCGTATTGAAACCAAGGCCGGTCATGGAGCAGGTACGCCCGTCTCCAAAATCATTGATCAATACGCCGATATCTTTGGATTTACCCTTTATAATATGGGCTATAGCGTGCTTCCTGAAAAAACAGGGAAAATTAAAGGCTAACAAAAAAGTGGCTTAAAAGCCACTTTTTTTATTCCTCTTCGTCCATTGTAAAATCTTCCATGAACTTGGTGGTATAATTCCCCGCTACGTAGTCTGGATGATCCATTAATTTTCTGTGGAACGGAATCGTCGTTTTAATTCCCTCAATATAAAACTCATCAAGGGCACGTTTCATTTTATTTATGGCTTCCTCACGGGTTTGAGCCGTTGTGATCAGTTTTGCAATCATTGAATCATAGTGTGGAGGAATCACATAGCCTGAATATACATGGGTATCCAAACGCACCCCATGTCCCCCCGGAAAATGCAGTGTTGATATTTTTCCTGGAGAAGGACGGAAATCGTTGTAGGGATCTTCTGCGTTGATTCGACACTCAATAGAATGCATTTTAGGAAGGTAATGCTTCCCAGAAATAGGAATCCCAGCAGCTACTTTAATTTGCTCTCGGATCAAGTCAAAATCGATCACCTGCTCGGTGATGGGGTGTTCTACTTGAATCCGTGTGTTCATCTCCATGAAGTAGAAGTTCTTATGTTTGTCTACAAGAAATTCAACCGTCCCAGCCCCTTCGTATTTGATATACTCAGAAGCTCGTACGGCGGCCTCTCCCATTTTTTTCCGTAAGGCTGGGGTCATAAATGGTGAGGGAGTTTCCTCGGTTAATTTTTGGTGACGGCGTTGAACGGAACAGTCCCTTTCCGACAAATGACAGGCTTTCCCATAGGAGTCCCCCACCACTTGAATTTCAATATGTCGGGGTTCTTCGATGAGTTTTTCCATATACATCCCATCATTGCCAAAGGCCGCTCCTGCCTCTTGGCGAGCACTATCCCAGGCTTTTTGAAGATCCTCTGCTTTCCATACAGCACGCATTCCTTTACCACCACCTCCAGCCGTTGCTTTCAACATCACAGGATATCCCATGTCTGCTGCAATCTCCTGAGCCGATTCCAAGGACGCTAACAAACCGTCAGAGCCAGGAATCGTTGGAACACCGGCTTCTTTCATCGTCGCTTTTGCAGTGGCTTTGTCTCCCATTTTTTCAATCATTTCGGAGGACGCACCAATAAACTTGATCTCGTGTTCCGAACAAATTTTAGAAAACTTTGCATTTTCAGAAAGGAAGCCATACCCTGGATGGATGGCATCGGCGTTGGTAATTTCTGCCGCTGCAATGATATTCGATACTTTAAGATAGGACTCCGCACTCGGTGCAGGGCCAATACAAACAGCTTCATCGGCGAAACGTACATGAAGACTGTCGACATCTGCTTTGGAATAAACAGCCACTGTTTTGATTCCCATTTCCTTACAGGTGCGGATGATACGCATGGCGATTTCGCCGCGATTGGCAATTAATATTTTGCTAAACATAAAGAACGGTTTAAGAAGGGTCTATCAAGAATAGCGGTTGGTCAAATTCTACCGGAGAAGCGTCATCCACTAGGATTTTGACAATTTTTCCGGAAATTTCTGACTCGATTTCGTTGAAAAGCTTCATGGCCTCAATCACGCACAAAACGTCGCCTTGTTTTACATCGGTACCTACTTCAACAAAGGCCGGTTTGTCCGGAGAGGCTTTGCGGTAAAAAGTTCCAATAATAGGAGATTTTACAGTGATTACATTCGGATCCGTATCGGCAGATGCACTAACGGCTTCTGGCGTGGGAGCTGGTGTTTCTGTTTCCACCACAGCTACTGGAGCCGTCGTCGCTGGACTGGCTGCTGGCATGGCCGGTAAGTGTTGTACTATCGTTTGTGATTCCGGCAAGACATTGTCGGCTGCCGTTTTAATGGTAATCTTAATGTCTTCCATTTCCAATTTTACTTCGTGCGCTCCAGATTTGGCGACAAAGCGAATCAGATTTTGAATTTCTTTAATATCCATACGTTCGTTTTTTCAAATTAGTTGTAAGCCCAGGTATAAAAAGCGGATCCCCAAGTGAACCCTCCTCCAAAGGCCGTAAATAGTAATTTATCTCCAGTTTTAAATTGGTCTTCATAATCCCGCAGCAGCAAAGGCAATGTAGCGGCTGTGGTATTCCCGTAGCGTTCAATATTGGTTAAAAATTGCTCTTGACTCAATCTTGCACGTGTTTGTGTTGCATCTAAAATACGTTTATTCGCCTGATGTGCAATAATGTAATCGACCGCTTCGGGTTGTAAGTCATTTCGTCTAAGTACTTCTTGCGTGGCAAATGCCATCTCAGATACTGCATTTTTAAATACCGTTTTGCCTTCTTGATAGATGGCTTCCCATCCCTTAGCTAAGGTTTCCTCTGTGGTTGGGTGGAGGGATCCTCCAGCTTTGACGTGTAGGAACTCTTGACCCATTCCATTGGATCGAAAATATTCATCTTCCCATCCAAAGCTATTGGAACTCGCCTCCATAAGAACCGCTCCTGCACCATCTCCAAAAATAATACACGTTGTTCGATCTGTATAATCTACAATAGAAGACATCTTATCGGCTCCTACGACAACTATTTTTTGGCAGTGACCTGCTTCAATTTTAGCTGCTGCCATCGAAAGACTGTAAAGAAATCCCGAGCATGCCGCTTGAAGATCGAAAGCAAACGCATTAACGGCTCCGATATCTGTAGCTACTTTGGCCGCCGTTGCAGCCACTTTCATATCCGGAGTGATTGTAGCCAGAATAAGCATGTCGATGTCTTCCGGAGCACAGTTGGATTTGCGAAGTACCTCGTTGGCGGCTTCAATGGCTAAAAAGGATGTTGCTTTGTTGGGATCCTTAAGGATTCTACGTTCTTTAATTCCTGTTCTGGATCGTATCCATTCGTCGCTGGTGTCAACCATGCGCTCCAGATCAAAGTTCGTGAGTATGTCGTCGGGAACGTAACCCCCCACAGCGGTGATGGCTGCTTTTATGGTTTTTTCTGGCACAGAAGTCATTTAAAAATCCTAGCTGACTGTGTTTCTAATCAGTGAAGATAATGGTTTTTTTGGCTTGCCATCCGCTTTCATAAAAAAACCCTCTTAAAAAGAATCTAAGAGAGTTTATATGATTTCGAATCGAGGGTACGGCTATGCCTCAGCAGCTTCTGCACTTTCGATAAGAACTTTACCTCTATAGTAAAGCTTTCCTTCATGCCAGTGGGCACGGTGGTAAAGATGTGCCTCTCCAGTAGCGCCACAAGTAGCGATTTGTTGAGAGCTTGCTTTGTAGTGCGTACGTCTTTTATCTCTACGCGTTTTTGATATTTTTCTTTTAGGATGTGCCATCGTTTCCTGTTTTTATTTTATCACTTATTGTTTTATAACAAATCTTTTAGTTTGTCCCAACGAGGATCATGATCCTGTTGTGACTTTTTTTCTTCTTTGGGTTCAAGTTCTTTTAATTTATCCAGAATAGGCGATTGTAAGGTGCCCTCTTCAATTTGAGGATGAATTAATTTTGAAGGTAAGGCCAACAAAATCATTTCATAGACATACTGCGAAAGGTCAACTTGATAGCTTCCATGAGGGAGCACCAATATTTCATCATCATCATTGTTGAATTCGGGTCCAAACTTGACGATTAAGTCAAACTGGCAATGAAGCGGTAAATCAAAAGGCTCGGTAGAAAGGTCGCATGCAACACCTACGGTCCCATTGGCTTCAAGGGCAAACTCTAACAACTGCTCTTTCTTATTCAGATTTGCTGAAACAGCAAATCGAGGCTGGTTAAAATCAAAAAACTCAAATGCTTCAAAGAACGACTGATCAATAGTAAACTCAAATGCGTGTTGGCCATTTTTTAATCCTACAAAAGGAATGACAAATTCTGACCGCGCATCCATAGCCTAAAATTGAGCATGCAAATCTATTAAAATTTATTGGATTCCCGCTACTAATCACGCCCCCTTTTTGAGGTGTTGAGCCAATCTGCCCTATTCCTGGGCTCCTCCGTTTTGATTTCGCTGGAATTGAATCTCTTTGGCAGTAAAAAGTGCGGCCTTAAAGGACTTTATTTCTGCGATCCCCTGCCCGGCAATATCAAAAGCCGTTCCGTGGTCTGGCGAGGTTCGTACACCGGATAATCCAGCCGTAAAATTAACTCCTTGACCAAAGGACAAGGTCTTAAATGGAATCAACCCCTGATCGTGATACATAGCCAAAACCCCATCGAATTGATGCACATTGCCCGAGCCAAAAAAACTATCCGCTGCATAAGGACCATAAATCAATTTCCCTGTCTCTTGAAATTCTTGAATTACTGGACGAAGTATCGTGTCGTCTTCATTACCAATCACTCCTGCATCCCCAGCATGTGGATTCATTCCCAAAACAGCTATTTTCGGTTTGGAAAGTCCAAAATCCTGCTGTAGACTTTGATAAAACTGATTCACCTTAGCGGTTAAGAGTTCCACACTGACTGTCGTACTTACGTCTTTCACTGGAATATGATCTGTTACCAATGCTACCCTCAATTGATCTGAAAGCATTAGCATCAGGGCGTCTCCCTGTAATTCTTTGGCCAAAAACTGTGTATGACCCGGAAAAGTGAAGGTTTCCGATTGTATGGATTGCTTGTGAATAGGCGCTGTCACAAGCGCATCAATTTGCTTTTCTTTTAGTGCTCGGGTTGCCGCTCGAAGTGAATCTACCGCACACTTCCCCGCTGAAGACGCCACCGCACCAAAATGCGTTTGGTGATTCTCCGTTTGAACATTCACTACATTCAACTTCCCTTTGTTAAGCTTATTGAGACCCGAGCATAGCTGTAAGGAAATATTGATATTAAAGTGATTTTTATGGAACTGGACTACCGAATGAGGTGCAAACAAGATCGGCGTAAAAAAGTCAAACATACGTCGATCTTCAAAGACTTTAAGGATGATTTCTAAGCCCACGCCGTTAGGGTCTCCCATCGAAATTCCTAGATTAATCTTTACAGCATTACCCATCTTGGATGATTTATTTCTAATTTCGCCAAAGGTAAAGAAAACAAAGATGTTTACAGGAATAATAGAGGCCTTCGGAGAAGTAATCCGGCTGGAAAAAGACCAAACCAATTTACACATTAGTTTACAGAGTTCTCTTGCGAAAGAGCTCCAAATAGATCAAAGTTTGGCTCACAATGGAGTATGTCTTACTGTGGTGGCTCAAGACGATGAAAGTTATACCGTGACAGCCATACAAGAAACGCTTGAAAAAACCAATGTGGGAAACTGGCAGCTGGGAGACTTAATCAACCTTGAACGCGCCATGATGCTCAATGCTCGGTTGGACGGCCATCTCGTCCAAGGGCATGTTGATCAAATTGCACACTGCACACGCATCCAAAATGAAGAGGGTAGTTGGCGTTTCCGATTTGAATACGACCCCGGACCCAACCATGTCACTATCGAAAAAGGTTCTATTACCGTCAATGGTGTCAGTCTAACGGTCGTAGATTCAGAACCCTATGCTTTTTCGGTAGCCATCATCCCTTATACTTACGAACACACTAATTTTCATTGTTTTAAGAAAGGAACACAGGTCAACCTTGAATTTGATTTGATTGGAAAATACATCAAAAGATTAATGGTCCCATAATTTTTCCTATTTTCAGGAAAAATACCATAACCATGAAAATTCTTGAATTATCGACGATACTAATCAGTCTAGCAGCCTTTTTCTCTTTGGTCAACATCCGACTGCTTAAACTACCTACTACCATTGGTTTGATGGTGCTAGCCTTAGTTTTGTCTCTGTCCATTATGGGCATCGGCTTGATTTTCCCATCCATCTTTGACACTGTTCGGCTCATTTCGAAAGAGTATGATTTTAGCGATCTCTTAGTAAACGTGATGCTTCCCTTTTTACTCTTCGCCGGAGCAATTAGTGTGAACGTTCACGAACTTCTAAAAGACAAACTCACCATTTTGTTATTGGCTTCTTTTGGGGTTGTTTTTTCGACATTTGCTATTGGAACTACCTTGAATTGGTTGCTTAGCTTGCCTTTTCTTGGGCTGGGAGAACTGGGACTCACCTATATCGATTGCTTGCTTTTTGGGGCTTTAATTGCCCCCACCGATCCAATTGCCGTTCTGGCCATGGTCAAAAAAATGAAACTTTCTTCGATTACAGAGACCCGAATTGCTGGAGAATCTCTTTTTAACGATGGTATTGGTGTTGTTGTATTTCTTACTCTTTTGGGGATTCAGCAAGACGGTGTGGAGAATATTACTGCCAGCAGTGTAGCATCTTTGTTTGCCACAGAAGTCCTTGGAGGGGTTGTCTTAGGCGCTATCATGGGATACCTAGGCCTTCAACTGGTTAAGTACGTAGAAAATGAATTTGTCGAATTGGAAGTACTCATTACTCTTTCTTTGGTCTTGGTACTCCCCATCATTTCGCATCATTTCCACTTTTCTGCTGTACTTGGGATTGTGGTTATGGGGCTTTTCTTAAACCAAAATATCGATACTGACAACCGTACGGAAGGCTTGCAAAGAGCCATGGGAGACTATGTCTATAAATTTTGGCATTTGCTGGATGAAACACTCAATGCCATTTTGTTTATCCTGATCGGTTTGGAGATCATCACTATTGCTGAAGGCTTTAAGCTCTCTTATTTGATTGTTTCCGTGCTCACAATCCTGATTGTGGTCATCGCTCGTTGGATTGGAGTGACAGTGCCCATTGCAATCCTGTCTATATGGAAAAAATTTGAAAAACGAACCGCACTAATCATTACTTGGGGAGGACTCCGAGGAGGACTTAGCGTCGCTCTGGCACTGAATTTACCCGATAGTATGGGTGGGGGGAAATCCTTGATTTTGATCCTTACTTATGCCGTGGTTTTGTTCACCATTCTAGGTCAGGGATTAACTTTAAAAAAATTGGTGGATTAAGTTTTGGAGCTCCAAAACTATTTCTAAATTTGAAATGACCCGTGAGCACTGTGACAACAGTGATGTTTAATTTAATGTAGAAAGGAGGTGTCTTAGGTCTTATGATAATCATTTAAGGAATAGTTCAAGACTTCAGGCCCTCACTACTGAGGCCTTTTAGGAACTAGATCCTTATCTACTATTTACAAAGCAGGCCGATGGGCCTGCTTTCTTTTTTGTTCCCATTCCAACACTTGCCGCCCGAGTTCCCCTAGAAAAGGAAACCCCAAACGATCGTATTCGTAGATATCATCGTTGAAAATGGCATTGGCGTTAACCAAAATAGTGGCTGTGAGTAAAAACTCAATGCCGTTTTCTTTGTCTTCGATATATGCTGTATCGGTTAGGGTTCCGTAAGCATCCCCTACCTTGTTATAAATTCGGACTTTGGAAGACATCTGTCCGGGTTGATCGCCATAAATTAAGAATTTTACATAGCTGTCATAGTAGCCCTCTGCCAAGGTATAGCGTGGCGATTCACTCTCCAAAGTGTTACGGCTCATCCAATAGCGTAAAAAAGTATAGTCCTCTAGCAGCAACCCAAAACGTTCTTGTTCTTCATAAATTTCGGGGAACAACACGCGTTTAAGCAGCGCTTCTAAACTTCGTATTGACAAGCGGTTTTTCCTTTGGAAATCCATCGGCCTTTGCACCAAAATACCATCCTTCATAAACCCTCTACCCTTCAGTACACCGTCTAACCCTTCATTGGTTTGAGTATAATGAGACTGTCGGGATTCTTGTTTGTAATGGACGGTCTTCCCCTCAAAAAACTCATATTCCCAGCTGTTCACATTATCGGCTCCCAATAAAAATTTATGATGTATTTGCACCTCGGTAAACCCTCTTTTCTGAAGTTCCGTATTGATATAGTCACGCCCCAAAAAGTCAAATAAATAGTTGTAAGCATCGTTATCACTGACCAAAAATATTTTTTTGATTAGATGGCTTACGGTCAGTTGCTGTTGAGGGTGGGTACTATCACGAGCCGCAACAATCGCAGCTGTTTGCGGGTCTTTAATCCGAAAGGGGGTATCCATATCAACCGCAATCCCATCGGCTTGTAATTCTCTTAGACGTTGCAAACTTAAAATGGCGATAGGGAGTTTGGCGGTACTGGCAGGGTAAAAATACCGCGACTCATCCACCCCAAATTCAAAGGACTTGAATAACGGTCTGTTTAAACTGTCTCGTTGAATCTGTGTATAGCGAATTTGGAGCGCATGTTGGTCTTGGTTTTTGATAATTGCAGCTATTTCTTTTTTTCCAGATTGCATAATCTGCTCCAAAGGATTCTCAGTAGAACAAGAAGCCATACCAATCATCAGTAATAAAAACAAAACGCGCATAAGTAACAGAATCAAAAAACGTCACTAAAATACAGCCCTATAGAAAAAACCCAAACAAGAGGAAGCCATTTTACTTAATCGGCAGGGACAATCCGCAAATTCCGAATGCAGGCCGTAAATGGATAGATGGGTACTCCTTCATCGTCGATATCACCCAAATATTTGGAGAATACCAAGCTAAAAGAGTCTACTTGAGGCAATTCAACAACGACTTGACGGAACTCTGTTCGGTCGGTATCACCATCCTCCCAAAGATTTGGGATATCCTCCGAGGTTAGACCCGTAGGAATCGTTTCGCTGGGAAACATACTCAGCCCTAGCTTTCTACTTCCCTTATCTTGGTTGGGGAAAATTTGAAAGTCGTATTTGAATTCAAAAATTAATTTTTTTCGAATCCCTCCGAAACCGGTAAAAGGCTTCTTGATACGAACTACTTCGGAATTTGAGTAAAATGCTACTAAACTTTCCAAACAGATTGAAAAATCTCCATCCCCCGCTGGAGGAGACTTCCATCCAACAGTGCCTGGAGAATCCCAAGCTTCCCAATTTTGACGATCATCCTTGTAGGAAATTTGTACGTAATCGTTTTCTACTTTACTCTCTACCGCACGTCTGTTGGAAGCTCCATGGAATACATCATACTTTCCAAAAACACGATAAGGAATCGTAATACTGTAAGGGATTGTAGTTTTTATCCCTCCATAGACCGTTTGCTCCTCAATCTCATCTGAAAGATACTGCGTGGTGCTTACTGTATAGGAAGAATTGGCCGTTTCCATCAATGGTTCAGCACCTTGAAAAACCCATACCAAACTGTCAAAATTCTGTGTTTTGGTGATATACGTGATCTGCATGGTGTCCCGTTCTTCTAGTAAATGTTGGGAAAAACTTGCCGTGTTGTCCGAAGAAATGAATTGAATATCTATACTTCCCTCATACCCATCGGTATAATTGGTTCTCGATATGATGGAGGACCCAATATCTTCGCTCGGCTGAATTAGAGTTGTTTTACTACAAGCCGCCATTAACAAATAGACCGTAAAAAAATATAGTTTTTTCATTTCTCCTAACAAAAGTACAAAAACCCACTTTCAGCCTTGACTTCAATTCTGATTTTCTTAATTTTAAAGACCTTGCTAATGTATGCGAACAATTTTTTATTTACTCTGTGCCATGGGGCTATTTGCTCAAGAATACGAAACGCAAAATTATA
>CALITN010000029.1 GCA_938041595.1 uncultured Flavobacteriaceae bacterium
GATATAAAAATCATTAGGAATAGACCCAAACAAAGCCAACCAAAGAAAGGGGGTTGGAAGCGACAAATAAAGTACAGACTCATTAGAATCCCCAGACACAGCCCAATGATTTGGAGTACATCAGGAAACAGAAAGGAATCATTGACTGTCCCCCCAATCAGGCTCCAAAGATTCAGCCGAAGTAAATATCCCCAAAAGAACAGTTCCAAAGCCCGTTTCAATCCTTTTTTAACCCGTGGGTTTTGCCAGCCATGTCTTTGGGTTTTAAACAACAGATAGCTAAACACCCATCCACTGACGGTAAAAAAAACAGGAGCGGTAATCCCACGGCAGTATTTCCAAAACTGGTAGAGTAATGCATCAGTATTTACTAGTTGTAGGTCAAGCAATCCACTAATCCAATGTCCCTGCAAAAGCATCAGTAGTGCCAAAGCGCGTAGGGCATCCAAGAAGTACAGCCGTTGTTGCATAGCCATTGCAAGTTAGCATGTTATTGTCATTTTGCGATCAATTGATCGACACCAGATGTATTGGTTTTCAAAATGTATTTTCTGATCAGAGTCAGTGTATCAACACTTACCCAATGTCGCCATTTTCTTTCGTATATCTTCTAAGGCCAAGTTTCCAATACTTCCAAGATGGACATGTGCCAAATCACGTTTGGGTTGGTAAGTACCCTCCGCCACTTGCGCGCCCATTTTTTGATAGGCGGTGCGGAAAGGCATGCCTTCTTTGACCCATTCGTTGAGTGTTTCTACAGTAAAAAGGGTGTCGTATTTTTCTGGAGCTAATAGATCCGAGGAAACTTCAATCTGTGCCAAGGCATATTGAAACAAATCTAAGCAGCTCTTGAGATCTTCCACCGCATTCAAGATCGGTTCTTTGGACAATTGTAAATCTCGGTGATAGCCTGAGGGAAGGTTTGTGGTTAGCTGTGACATGGTCTGTGGAAGGGTTTGCAATAGGTTGCACTTACCACGAATCAACTCAAAGACATCGGGGTTTTTTTTATGTGGCATGATGGAAGAACCCGTCGTCAGCGCATCGGGGAAACGGATAAACCCATAATCCTGTCCCATATAGAGACAAATATCCATGGCCATTTTTCCCAAGGTAGCTGCTAGGGCTGCTAAGGCAGTTGCTACACTGCGTTCTACTTTGCCCCTTCCCATTTGTGCGGCTACCACATTGTATTTAAGCGTGGAAAAGCCTAAAGCCTCGGTTGTCTTTTCACGATCAATGGCAAAAGAAGAGCCAAAACCAGCGGCACTACCCAACGGATTTTGATCCACAATTTTATGGGCGGCATGTAGCAACAAATGATCGTCAATCAAACTCTCTGCATAGGCCGAAAACCAAAGCCCAAAGGAAGAAGGCATTGCCACTTGCATATGCGTATAACCGGGCATTAGTTTTTTCTCATGTGTGGCTGCCAGGTCGAGTAATAAATCAAAAACCCCCAAACTTTGCTTTTCGATCCCTTCCAAGGCGTCTTTAAAGTATAATTGTAGGGCTACCAATACTTGATCATTACGGGACCGAGCGGTATGAATTTTCTTACCCAAATCGCCCAGTTTTTCAACCAATAGATATTCAATCTTGGAATGCATGTCTTCAAATTCTGCTTCAATGGTAAATTTTCCTGTTTCAGCTTCTTTTTGAATGTGTTGCAATTCAACTACGAGAAGTTGGGCTTCCGCAGCGGTGAGTAATCCCACCTGAGCGAGCATCTCAGCATGTGCAATAGAGGCCTGACAGTCATAGGCTGCGAGGATCAGATCCATTTGTCGGTCGTTACCCACCGTAAAAGCATCAATTTTTTGATCGATAGAGGTTTTTTTTTGCCAAAGTTTCATGAGCGAAGGAATTGATTAAGCAATGCAATATAGAGATCGACCGCTTGTTCTATTTCGGTCACATAAATAAATTCATCTGCCGAGTGGGATCGCTTGGAATCTCCCGGTCCCATTTTTAGAGAAGGACACTTTAGAGCTGCCTGATCGGAAAGGGTGGGGGAACCGTAGGTGTTGCGACCCAGTTTCAATCCAGCTTGCACCAAGCCGTGATTCTCAGGGATGGAAGAAGCTTCTAAGTGTAAAGATCGGGGTTGGAGTTCACACGGAGCTTCCGCCTGGAGTTGAGCCGCCAGTGTCGCATTTGTATACTGGTCATTAACGCGAACATCTACCACTAAATTGACCTGCGAGGGCACCACATTGTGTTGAGCGCCAGCAGAAACTTGGGTAACCGTCATTTTTACAGGCCCTAAAACTGACGATTCTCGTTCAAACTGATAGTTTTCAAACCATTCCAACACCTTTGGTAGTTTCATAATAGGGTTGTCGGTATTGGGATGTGCCGCATGACTTGGAGTTCCTTTTACCACCGCATCAAAAACCAAAAGCCCTTTTTCGGCAATAGCCATATCAAGTAAGGTGGGTTCGCCTACGATTGCCACATCAATAGGGGGTAAATCTGATAGGATGCCTCGCAAGCTTTTAGGTCCAGCGGTTTCTTCTTCTACCGAGGCCACAAACAATAGGTTATGTGAAAGCTCGGCGACAGTGTAAAAATGAGTAAAAGCTGCCAGGAGCGATACCAAGGCTCCACCGGCATCGTTGCTCCCTAGCCCGTAGAGTTTTCCGTCTTCTATGACCGGGTCAAAAGGATCACGAGTATAGGCTTGGTTGGGATAAACGGTATCGTGATGCGAATTCAACAACAAGGTTGGTTTTTTGGGATCGTAATGTTCGTTGGTGGCCCAGACCGTATGCCCATTGGTTTGATAACGAATCTTATGATGATCGCACCAGTCTTTGAGATGAGCGGCCGTACCGCCTTCGTTTTCTGAATAGGATTTCGTCGCGATTAGGCGTTGTAATAGTTGTATTGTTTGTTGTTTTAAATCAGCCATATTACAAAACAATTTGTGTGTGAGGGATGGATTCACGGAGCAGTGCCATTTCGCCCATATGAA
>CALITN010000030.1 GCA_938041595.1 uncultured Flavobacteriaceae bacterium
ATGAAGCTTCTTAGCGGAGAAGGCACCCAAGCACAGCAAGAAGTCGTCTGTGCCAATGCGGCACTAGCCATCGCAACCAAGCTTGACTGCGATCTGCCCACCGCCTATCAAAAAGCAACGGACAGCCTTTCCGGTGGACACGCTCTAAAGGCCTTTGAAACCCTCCAAAAACTCAGTACACAATGAACATACTCCAACGCATTGTAGCAGATAAGAAAAACGAAGTAGCCCTTCGAAAGGCCCTTTTCCCAGAATCCTACTGGGAACAATCGCCCCTTTTTGAACGGCCTACCGTTTCCTTAAAGGATAGCTTACTGGAAAAAGCTGTGGGGATTATTGCTGAACACAAACGTCGCTCCCCTTCGAAAGCGGTAATCAATCAATCCGGGAGCGTAGCCAGTATTGCAAAAGCGTATTCCCAAGCGGGTGTTGGTGGAATGTCTGTACTGACAGACAGCAAATACTTTGGCGGTAGCCTTGAGGATTTGATCCAAGCCCGGGCCGTTACATCGCTTCCGCTCCTACGAAAAGAATTCATTATCGATCCCTACCAGTTGATTGAGGCCAAAGCCCACGGTGCCGATGCCATTTTACTCATTGCTGCAGTACTGGATCGGAAAGAGATCAAGCAACTCTCAGAAACAGCCCAAAGTTTGGGACTGGAAGTTTTACTCGAAGTTCACAACCGAGAAGAACTCGAAAAGGCACTGATGCCGAGTTTGGATTTATTGGGTGTCAACAACCGAGATCTCAAAGCCTTTCGGGTCGGTCTGGAAATCAGTAAAACCTTGGCTGCACAAATCCCCGATGACTTTGTCAAAGTATCAGAAAGTGGAATCAGCAGTCCGGAAGCCGTTCGCGAACTAAAACCCTATGGCTATCGCGGCTTTTTGATTGGCGAGCATTTGATGCGTGCTGACAATATTCAATCTTTTACCCACGAATTTATTCAAGCATGTCAGAACTAAAACTTAAAGTATGTGGCATGCGAGAGGTTGACAATATTGCCGCCCTAAAGTCATTGACCCCTGATTATATGGGGATGATTTTTTGGTCGGGATCGGCACGTTATGTCACAACCCCCATAGCGTCTACAGACGAACCTTTTGAACGGGTAGGTGTTTTTGTGGATGCCCAAGAATCCGAAATCAAAAAAACCATTGAAACCCATCAGCTCGATCTGCTTCAGTTGCATGGAAAAGAAAGCCCAGAAAGCTGTGCCCAGCTAGAGCAAATTCGACCTGTTATCAAAGCCTTTTCAGTAGGCCCTTCTTTTGATTTTCAGCAACTCCATGCCTACGAAGATAGCTGTTCCTATTTCTTATTTGACACCCAAGGTTCGTTGCCTGGAGGAAATGGCAAAGGCTTTGACTGGACACTTTTGGAGGACTATCCTTCAAAAAAACCTTTTTTCCTGAGCGGTGGTATTGGTCCTGAATCCATCCCCGCCATTAAAAAATTACAAAATAGCTCCTTACCCCTTCATGCTATTGATGTAAACAGTAAATTTGAAATCGCAGCAGGGGTGAAAAATATTCCCCTACTTCAACAATTTAAAAAAGAATGCAATGTTGTATAATGTAGATGACAATGGATATTATGGGGACTTTGGAGGTGCCTATATCCCTGAGATGCTCTATCCCAATGTAGAAGAATTACGGCAGCAATACAAATCAATCACCGCTACGACTGAATTTCAAAAAGAATTCAACGACTTACTCCGCGACTATGTCGGACGGCCTACCCCGCTTTATTTTGCGAGCCGTCTGTCGGAACGATACAACACCAAAATTTACCTCAAGCGCGAAGATTTGTGTCATACCGGAGCACATAAAGTCAACAATACCATTGGTCAAATTCTACTAGCGAAAAAACTGGGGAAAAATCGCATTATCGCCGAAACAGGTGCCGGACAACACGGAGTAGCCACCGCCACCGTCTGCGCCCTGATGGGTATCGAATGTGTGGTCTACATGGGGGCTTTAGATATCCAACGGCAAGCACCCAATGTGGCACGTATGAAAATGTTGGGTGCCGAAGTACGCGCTGCCCAATCCGGAAGCAAAACCCTCAAAGACGCCACCAACGAAGCCATCCGCGACTGGATCAACAACCCTGTGGATACACACTACATCATCGGCTCAGTGGTTGGGCCGCATCCCTATCCTGATATGGTGGCGCGCTTTCAATCCGTCATCAGTGCCGAAACCCAAAGGCAGCTATTGGACTGCGAAGGGCGAGACTATCCCGACCATGTCATTGCCTGTGTTGGGGGCGGAAGCAATGCCGCTGGACTCTACTATCATTATCTGGACAACCCTAAGGTAAATATCATTGCTGTGGAAGCAGCTGGAAAGGGCATCGACAGCGGCGAGAGTGCCGCCACCTCAGCCTTGGGTAGAGAAGGAATCATCCATGGAAGTAAAACGCTGCTGATGCAAACTGATGACGGGCAAATCACAGAACCTTATTCCATTTCTGCAGGACTGGACTATCCAGGTGTGGGGCCTATGCACGCTCATCTCTACCGTTCCAAACGTGCGGAATTTATTTCGGTTCCGGATCAAGAAGCCATGGATTGGGGCTTGACCCTTTCACAAATGGAAGGCATTATCCCTGCCATCGAAACGGCGCATGCTTTTGCCGTATTGGATATACGTAAATTCAAGCCTGACGAGATCATTGTTTTCAACTGCTCTGGTCGTGGCGATAAAGACCTTAATACCTATATTGATTATTTTAAACTCTAATGCATCGAATTGACCGGGCTTTTGCCCAAGACCAAAAACTCCTCTCGATTTATTTCTCTGCGGGGCATCCTCAATTAGAAGACACCCTCCCTATTTTGCAACAGTTGCAAGATAGCGGTGTGGACATGATCGAGATTGGACTCCCCTTTAGCGATCCTTTAGCCGACGGGCCCACCATTCAAGAAAGTGCTACCAAAGCACTTTACAACGGAATGACCACAGAAAAACTGTTCCAACAACTCGAAAACGTTCGGGATCACATCCACATTCCTCTGGTATTAATGGGCTATTTCAACCCTATGCTTCAATATGGAATGGATGCTTTTTGTGCACGTTGTGAAAGTCTTGGAATTGACGGCTTAATTATTCCTGACTTGCCCGTAGCTATTTATCAACAGCAGTATCAAACCTTGTTTGAAAAACACGGCTTGTACAATATGTTTTTGATAACGCCGCAAACTTCTGAAGAACGTATTCGCTATATCGACTCGGTATCCAAGGGTTTTATCTATATGGTTAGTAGCGCCAGCGTTACGGGAGCCAAAAATACCTTTGGAGAAGCACAAGAAGCCTATTTTAAGCGAATTGCAGCTATGAAACTCAAAACCCCACAGATTGTCGGTTTTGGGATCAGCAATGCCGTCACCTATCAAGCCGCTACCATCCATGCACGCGGAGCTATTATCGGCTCTGCTTTTATCCGCTTTTTAGAGGACAATAGCGTGGCTCAGATTCCCGAATTTATTTCGCAGATTCGTTAGCAATCTCCATTCTGCATTCCTCATTCTCCAATCTGCATTCATCATTCTCCATTCATCATTCTCCAATCTGCATTCCTCATTCCACAACCTAAATCACGGCTCCTTGGCAACTGCTTCCACTTCCGGCAGTACAGCCATAGCAATGCTGGGAAACCTGGATATTACGTTGGGCTAACACCGCAGCATCAAAGTCGTTAATATGTTGGACAGAACTAGAAACGGGCATTTCTAGCATTTGATTGAAGTCACAGTCGTACAAAAAACCGTCATAGCTTACGGACAAGGTATTGGTGCACATCACTTGGGACACAGCCGCTGGATTAAAGGCTTCTACTAGGGCAGACATA
>CALITN010000031.1 GCA_938041595.1 uncultured Flavobacteriaceae bacterium
TACCAATCGGGGGTTTTAGGTGTGGGCGTAGGTGAGTATTTTATATATGCTATCTTCAATTGGCTTTCACCATTTATGACCCTTGCTTTTGTGGCTTTCAACATCAAAATCAGAACGTTAAAAAAGTAATCAGCAGTTACATAAAATAGTGTTATTCATTTATAAATAATAGATATCTATTCGTTACAAAGTGGCAGCGAAAAAATTCTAGATTTGCATAAATTCTCAATACAAAACACTATGTCAATAGTAGGAAAAAAATTCCCCGATCTGAAAGTAAACGCCATGAATGAAATGGGCGACACGATTCAAGTTAACGTACTTGAAGAAGCCGTTAAAAACAACAAGAAAGTTCTTTTGTTCTGGTACCCTAAGGATTTTACCTATGTATGTCCTACCGAATTACACGCCTTCCAACAAGCCCTTCCAGAATTTGAAAAGCGAAACACTATCGTGATTGGAGCCTCTTGTGATACGGCCGAAGTACATTTTGCCTGGTTGAATACTCCCAAAGACAATGGTGGTATCGAAGGAATTACCTATAACCTTTTGGCAGATAGTAACCGTAACCTCTCCAGTTTGTTAGGTATCTTGGACGCAACCAACGAGCGCTATGACGAAGAAACAGGTGTTGTTATGATTGATGGTGACAATGTATCCTATCGAGCTACTTACATACTCGATGAAGAAGGTGTAGTGTATCACGAAGGGATCAACAATATGCCGATTGGACGTAACGTAAATGAATACTTACGCATCATCGACGCCATTACGCACAACCAAACCCATGGGGAGGTGTGTCCTGCCAACTGGGAAGATGGAAAAGACGCTATGGCTGGAAGTAGCAAAGCTACCGCAGACTACCTAAGTAAGCACTAAAAACATCGTAAATGTTCATCGAATTAGGAAATGACAGTTTACAAGAACTGGTCAACCAAAACGAGACTGTATTAGTGCAATACTCTGCTGGATGGTGTGGCAACTGCCGCATTATGAAATCGAAGTTTAAAAAGATGGCCAATGAAAACGAAAGTATTCCTTTTGTGTTGGTTGATGCAGAAAAAAACCCGGAGGCACGTCAATTGGCTGACGTAAGCAACCTACCGACTTTTGCTGCTTTTAAAAATGGGCGCTTGCACGAGCAAGTTCAAACCAACAAAGCGGACCTTTTGAAATCTTTTGTAGATGCGGCTACCACTGATTAAACACCTTTCGAATTTTATCGCAGAGAATGACGAAGACTTTGTGATTGAAACACTTGAAACCTTGGAGCACCTGACCGAAAGCAGTGCCATCAAGGATGAAGAAATGGACGTACTAGGAGAAGTAATCTCTAACCTTTACGGAGCCCTAGAAGTCCAAAAGCTCGTGGTTGAAGGCCAAACACAAAAAGAAGCACTCAATGCTTTTATGAAGCGTGTGCAAGGATCAATTGATTAAAAAATGTCCCCTCCAGTTGGAGGGGATTTTTTTTACCCTTTGACTGGCTTTGCGTACCTTTGTTAGAGAAGACGCTTATGAGCCTAAAAAACACCCAAAAACAGGACCCTACTTCGAGTCCACCAAGCCTAAAAAAAAGACAAAGACAGATTCTTTTAGGAGGTTTTTTGATGGGTATAGCCCTACTCCTAGCCCTGTCTTTTACTTCTTTTTATTTCACCTGGCAAGCAGATCAAAGCACGCTTAGTGCCTTTACAGATCCTTCGGTAAGCTCCCAGAATATTTTCAATAAACTAGGCGCTCTAATCAGTCATTTTTTTGTGTATCAACTATTTGGTGTTGGAGCCTATGTATTGGCTTATCTGCTGCTGATGACGGGAATGTCTTTGTTTTTTAATCGTCCTAAAGATCAATTGCTCAACCGTTGGAGTTGGGGTTTGATCCACATGCTATGGCTAAGTCTATTTTTTGGTTTTTTCTACAATCGTGCTCCACTACTCAGTGGCACCATTGGTTTTGAAGTACATGCCTTTCTAAGGGTCTATATCGGAACTTTAGGCTTGGTTCTTGTTTTATTCTTATTGGCCTTAAGTATTCTTGTGTTACGCTGGAAACTAACCCCCGAATCGCTATCCGCTGCATTTCGATTCAAACGCCCTTCATTTTCCCGTCAAAAAGGCACTGATCTAGAACCAACCCCCGAAACAAATACCACAGATGAAAAACCGAGTGCCGTTGGCTTGGATGTGGAAACAACCCCTGTGGAGGTAACGTCTCCAAAGCCCGAACCCTTGATTTCAGAAACCCCGAAAGAAGAGGTGGCTATGGAGGTACAGCAAGTCCCTGAAGAAGAAAAACTCGAAAATAATTTGGCGCAATCCTTGGTAGAAAAACACGGCTTCTTTGACCCCACCCTTGAATTAAGTAGCTACCGTCTTCCCGGTTTGGATTTACTCAAGGACTATGGTGATACCGGAATCACCATCAATCAGGAAGAATTAGAAATCAACAAAAACAAAATTGTTGAAACCCTTCGGAATTATAAAATTGCCATTGCACAAATCAAAGCAACCATCGGCCCCACAGTAACCCTTTATGAAATTGTCCCCGAAGCTGGAATTCGAATTTCGAAAATCAAAAATTTAGAAGACGATATTGCCTTATCCCTAGCCGCTCTAGGAATACGGATCATCGCTCCCATTCCAGGAAAAGGGACTATTGGTATAGAAGTACCCAACCAAAAGCCCAGTATTGTTTCCATGCGCTCCGTGATTGCATCTGAGAAATTTCAAAAAGCAGAAATGGAATTGCCTATTTCCTTGGGAAAAACCATTAGCAACGAAACCTTTGTGGTGGACTTGAGCAAAATGCCCCACCTGCTCATGGCGGGTGCTACCGGACAAGGAAAGTCTGTAGGACTGAATGCGGTACTGACCTCACTGCTCTACAAAAAACACCCTGCTGAGGTAAAGTTTGTACTTGTTGACCCCAAGAAGGTAGAACTGACCATCTACAACAAAATTGAACGGCACTATTTAGCTAAATTACCCGATTCCGAAGAAGCAATTATTACCGACAACAGCAAGGTAATCAATACGCTGAACTCACTGTGTATTGAAATGGATAATCGCTACGAATTGCTGAAAAACGCTTTGTGCCGTAACCTCAAAGAATACAATCAAAAGTTTAAAGAGCGAAAGCTAAACCCGAATGATGGGCATAACTATCTGCCTTATATCGTCCTTGTTGTTGATGAATTTGCAGATTTGATTATGACTGCCGGAAAAGAGGTGGAAACGCCCATTGCGCGTCTGGCACAACTGGCGCGAGCGGTTGGTATTCACCTCATCATCGCTACCCAACGACCGTCTGTAAATGTTATCACTGGAATTATTAAGGCTAACTTTCCTGCGCGAATTGCATTTCGGGTAACGTCTAAGATTGATTCACGAACCATCCTCGACAGTGGAGGTGCTGATCAGCTTATTGGACGAGGCGACCTGCTCTACACCCAAGGAAATGATTTAACGCGAATTCAATGCGCCTTTGTGGATACCCCAGAAGTTGATCGCATTGCGCATTTTATCGGAGCTCAAAAAGGCTATACCGATGCACATCTTCTCCCTGAGTATGTTGGGGAAGACAGTGGCAGTACCCTCGACATTGATGCATCGGATCGAGATGCTCTCTTTCGAGAAGCTGCAGAAGTGATTGTGACCGCCCAGCAAGGGTCGGCCTCGCTGCTACAGCGAAAACTTAAACTCGGCTACAATCGAGCAGGACGTATTGTAGATCAAATGGAAGCCGCTGGAATTGTCGGACCCTTTGAAGGGAGTAAAGCAAGACAAGTGCTTATTCCTGATCTTATCGCATTAGATCAACACCTCAACAATGAAATTCTTTAGCAATGAATACTCATTTATCAGTGTTAATCATTACAAAAGAATACTTCACAAATAGTCAACGTATTACCTACTGAACACACTCTTTTTTTAGCAGCTATGAAACCAGTACAACAAAAAATTAATACCCCGTGGAATGACTTCAGGCGAGTTCCATTTGTCACCTCTAGAAAAAATAAAATTTAGACCCATGAAACGATTGTTGTTTTTTGCGACCCTTCTACTGGTGGCACGAGGACAAGCACAAACTTCGCTCAAGGCCAAAGCACTTTTGGATCGGGTGGCCGATGAAATGAATGCCGCGGAAAACCTTCAGTTTGGTTTTACCTACATCTTGGAAAATCAGCAAGAAAAAATACGGCAAGAAACGGAAGGAACCGTTACCGTGGCTCAAAAAAAATACCGCTTAAACATGACCGATGTTCAGCAACTTTTTGATGGCAAGCAATTGTATACCATCGTCCCAGACAATGAAGAAATCACAATTTCTGACCCGGAAGAAGCTGAGGAAGTAGGAATCAATCCCAGTGAATTGCTTTATTTCTACACCGAAGGTTATGACTATCATATGGATATTCAGCAAAACGTGATGGGGCGTAAGATTCAGTTTGTCAAACTGATTCCTACCGAGGAAAATCCTGATATCGAATACCTGTTATTGGGAATTGATGTGGCCAATGCCACCATCTATCGTTTAATCGAGATTGGTAAAAATACTACTCGAACGACGCTGACTCTTCAAAATATGGTGCGCAATACCATCTTGCCTGAAAACTTCTTTACCTTTGATGTCAGTCGTTATCCAGACTACTTTATAAATGAGGCTTTTTGAAAATCATTGATCGCTACATATTGAGTAGTTACCTCAATCGCTTGCTGGGGGTATTCGCTATATGTATGGTCATTTTTATCGTTCAAACATTTTGGTTGTTTGTTGATGATTTGGCTGGCAAAGGGCTAGATATTTCTATCATTCTTCGGTTTTTACTTTACTATTCGCCAAAGCTTGTTCCCTTAGTGCTTCCCCTATCAGTACTGTTGGCCTCGCTGATGACCTATGGAGATTTGGCTGAGAACTACGAATTTGCCGCCATGAAGTCCACAGGGATTTCCCTTCAAAGGGCCATGCGTGGATTAATTATCTTTCATATACTACTTGGAATAGGGTCGTATTTCTTTGCGAATCATGTGATTCCGTATGGCGAACTCAAATCCTACAATCTGCGAAAAAATCTAGCGAAGCTCAAGCCAGCACTCGCCATTCGAGAAGGTATCTTCAATGACTTAGGAAGTATTTCCATCAAAGTAGAAGACAAATACGGTGCAGAAGATCGCTTCCTTACCGATGTGATCATCCATGAAAAAACACCCGATCAAAAAAATAATATAGTGATCAAAGCAGCGAGTGGTGAGTTGAAAAGTGAAACCTCAGACGCCATGCTCCAATTAGTACTCTATGACGGCAATCGCTATGAGATCATCCAACCAAATAAGGCCAAAGAAAAAATACGGCATCCGCATGCCAAAGTAGCCTTTGAACAATACAATATGAATATTGATCTGTCAGAATTCAATAATGTAGATCTGGAAGAAGAAAATTATAAAAGTACCTTCCGTATGCAAAAGGTCGAGCAACTCAACAAAAACATTGACTCTCTCGAAAAAAAATTTAGCGAACAAAAGGAGGTTTTTGCCAATAATTTTAATGAAACAGCGCCCTCAGGAGGAGTCAATGTTCGAGAAGGAACGATTGAAAATCTCGACAGTACTCTAAAAGCAGATGTTTTAAATTTTGCTAAAGTGAATCGCAATTATCAATGGATTGAAATTACGCAGGGAGCCTTGGTCAAAATCCGCAGAAAACAATCCAATTTGATGGCAAAAAAGAAAAACTTCTTCGCTATGCAAAAGTTTATCAACTTGCACAAAATAACTCGTAATGACAAATTCACGCTCTTGTTCGCATCCATTATTCTCTTTTTAATCGGAGCTTCTTTGGGTGCTATCATTCGCAAGGGAGGTTTTGGCTTGCCATTGGTATTGGCAGTCATCATTTTTCTCACCTATCATTATATCGGGCTTTTTGGCAAGAATGCTGCCGAAGATAATAGCATTTCCCCTGATCTTGCTTGTTGGATCTCAACCCTTATTTTTGGCCCCCTGTCCTTATACCTAACCCATCGGGCTTCCACCGATAGAGGGTTTATCAATCTGGATAGTATTTTGGTGCCTGTTCAAAACTTCTATGCCCGTTATTTTGGGAGCTCAAACCATTCGCCATGACCAAAAAAAGTATTTTTCACTCCATCCCTGAAGCCATTGAAGCCATCAAAAATGGTGAAGTCATTATTGTTGTGGATGATGAAAACCGTGAAAATGAAGGTGACTTTGTAGCAGCGGCAGAAGCCGTTAGCCCAGAAATGATCAACTTTATGGCTACACACGGACGCGGACTGATCTGTACTCCTCTGACCGAGACTCGCTGTGAGGATTTACAGCTTCAGCGAATGGTGAGCAATAATACCGATCCGATGGAAACAGCTTTTACCGTTTCTGTGGATCTAAAAGGCAACGGGGTTACTACTGGAATATCAGCTGGAGATCGCTGCAAAACAGTTCAGGCGTTGGTGAATGCTTCGACCCAAGCGCACGAATTGTCACGTCCCGGTCATATTTTTCCTCTTATTGCCAAGCAGGGAGGGGTTCTGCGTCGCACTGGACATACCGAGGCCGCTATTGATTTTGCGCGTTTGGCAGGATTCAAACCCGCTGGAGTAATCGTGGAAATCATGAACGAAGATGGAAGCATGGCTCGTCTTCCGCAACTTATGGAGGTCGCTGAAAAGTTTCATCTAAAATTGGTTTCCATCGAAGATTTAGTGTCTTATCGTATGCAGCATGATAGTTTGATCCTTAAAAAGATTGATCATGAAATCCAAACACGATTTGGGAAATTTCGAATGCGCGCCTATGAACAAACCACAACCCAACAAATCCATATTGCTTTGACTACGGGAGATTGGGAAATTGGAGAACCCATCCTTACGCGAATTAATTCCACTCGAATTAGTGATGATATTCTTGGACTATTGACTACAGGAATCGACCGCCGCTTAGAAGACATTTTTACGGTGATCAATTCCGAGGGTAAAGGAGCCGTTCTATTTATTCAACACCATCAAGCCGCAGAGAATCTTCTCTCCCGATTGGAACAACTCACGCAAATTCAAAAAGAAGGAGTACTTGACAAAGCACCTCCACTGCCTATGGATGAGCGCGATTTTGGAATCGGGGCGCAAATATTGCACGATCTAAATATCAATAAACTCAAAGTAATGACTAATTCTACGCAAAAGCCACGAGTTGGTTTAACGGGCTACGGTTTGGAGATTAGTAGCTATGTCAATTACTAGCTGAAAAACCAAAGCTTGACCGAAAGTGCAGAGACCATAATCAGCAATGTAATTTTCACTACCCGCTCCCCTTTTTTGACCGACCAGCGGCTGGTTAGCCACGCCCCAAAGGAAGTGCCCAAAGCCATCCATAATCCCATTAGCCAATCTACTTTTCCATTCCACGCAAAAGTCCCAAGTGCAAATAGACTGTAAATAAATACAATGGTTACCTTGGTTGCATTGGTAGTGATTAAATCCAACCGATTGATTTGTGTTAAAAATAACATGATGACAAAGCCAATTCCAGCATTGATAAACCCTCCGTAAATTCCAATCACAAAAAAACCCAATAGTGCCCCTACGAAGTGTTTCCCCTCCAGGCGTTCTTCTAGATTTCCCAATTTTTGCTTTGGACTAATGACAATTAGTGCTACTACAATCAGCATGACGACCGCAAGAATTTTGTTAAACAAAGCTCCTTCAATATCAATGGCTATCTGAGCCCCCAAAAGCGCTCCTAAGGATGCAGAAAGTCCCAAGAAAAAAGTGAATCGATTGGGGGTAAAGCCTTTGCTTCGATACCCCAAGCTACCAAAGAGCGATTGGATTACAATTGCAATTCGGTTGGTGCCATTGGCAACCGAAGGTGGTAAGCCCAAAAAAATAAGAATGGGCAAAGTAATCAATGAGCCACCACCAGCCAATGTATTGATCACCCCTGCTAGGAAACCTATGCCAATCAGTAAAGCAATTTCCGCAATATCTTGCATGGGTTAAAGATAGTAAGTTCAACCCCCCTATTCCTGTGAATAGAAAGCAAAGTTTGTTTTTTAAATCCAGAAAAAGCAACGTATATTTGCCACCGCAAAGGAGAAATGGCAGAGTGGTCGAATGCGGCAGTCTTGAAAACTGTTGAGGGTCACACCTCCGGGGGTTCGAATCCCTCTTTCTCCGCGCTCTAAACCCGTAAGCTTACGTTTACGGGTTTTTTTATTCTCGGCTGCCAAAGCATTGATAAAACTCTCCAGTCCTCGTGTTTGTTCCGTAATCAATACCGTAACTGAATATTTTTTGACGCGACCCCAAAAGCCCAAGCATTTTTCTTATCTCATTTTTTTTTTTTAAATTACTGTGTTTAAATCAATTGGATTATGAATGATATTGTTGTTGTTGTTATCGGAGCCGTGGTACTCGTAGGTGGAGTCATTCTCTATGCCGTTATTAGTACTACCACAGGAGTCGAAGAGGATCTGAATAATAATTATATCCCTGATTGGATGGAACGACTCATTGGACGTGACCCTTCAAAGAAAAAATAGGTTTATTTTTCTTACAGTCTACTTCACTAAAAATACTCATATCACCCTTGTGAAAAAAGGGTCGATTTAATGAGGATTCGAATTATTGACTCCTTCCAAATAACCTCTCTTTGTTGATTATATCAATTTCTTAAGCCTTAGAAGATCTAAAATCCTTGACGGAAATACGTTAGGATTATTTCAGAACCTATTTTAATTTCTATTAAGGGGGATTAAAACTTGGAATGACCATCCATCAAGTATCGTAATAACTTCATTTTTTGTGGTATGGGCGACCGTACTACAAAAAATTGGAGTGTTCCATTTGAAAGCTTGTTAATTTGAACCGTTTGAAATTTCAATTTCAAAATAAATACAACTCCCTATTATCGTTTTCGCAAAAAGAACAAAAGCTTGTTGAAAACCAAAGTATACAGCAGATCCTAGCTGTAAATTTGCTAAAAAATAACAAATCATAAACCTGCAACTGTTATGAAAACAACACTCTCTATTTTGTTTATTTGCTTTAGCCTAAACACAGTATCCGCCACTTTTTCCAAAGAGACTAGTATTGAAATTTTTGTTACCGCCATCAAAGAAGATAATTTCAATTACATCACTTCTGTTTTACGAAGCAAGCAATTGAATGTCAATCAAGCCTACAACGGAAAAAGTCTTTTATTTTACGCAATTGATTTTGACAATGCGGAAATGGTTAATCTTTTGGTACGTTACGGAGCACGACTGGATCTTACTAATGAAGCTGGAGAAACACCCCTAGAATATGCCAAAAGCCAAAATAAGATTTTAGCTCTGGCGGAACTAATTGTGATCATGGCTTAAAGGTCTTGGTGGTAGGAAATACACGGATGGCTTAACCACCCGTTTTATATTTCGTATATTTTATATCAAAACACAAATATGCGAATACTAATCATCGTCTTTCTAGTGGCTTTCGGCTTTCAGCTCCAGGCACAAAAAACACAGATCGAAGCACCATTGATGCACTCGGTTTACTTTTGGTTGAAAAACCCCAATAGCAAAAGTGATCAGCAGGCTTTTGAAGCAGCCATTCAAAAATTAATCGAGACCAATCCACAAGGGATCAGTACCTACTTGGGCAAACCTGCCTCCACCGAAATACGCGAGGTGGTGGACAATAGCTACAGCTACGCCTACTTTATGACTTTTGCCAGCCCCGAATCAGAAGCGGCCTACCAAACGGATCCAACCCATCTACGATTCATAGAAGAAGCAGAGCATTTATGGGATAAAGTCATTGTCTATGATGCAGTGCCTATCTCCTCCAAAAACTAAAACCCTTGAATTCCTTGAACGGTGGTGTACTTTAGTGTAAATCGTTTGTCGGGATTGATGATTTTATAAGCGGATTGAACAGCTAGTGTTGCTTCGTGGAAACCACAAAGAATCAACTTTAGTTTCCCTGGGTAAGTGTTTACATCCCCTACCGCGAAGATTCCTGGTAGGTTTGTTTGATAATCGAGCGTGTTGTCAACAACCAAGGCATTTTTTTCAATGGTTAATCCCCAATTGGCGATTGGTCCCAATTTGGGTGACAATCCAAAAAGCGGCAACCAACAATCAACCAGAACTTTTTGATCCGGCTGGTCTTTTTGTTGAATGGTAACACTTTCAAGTGTATTTTTACCTTCCAGAGCGATTACCTCTCCATGGGTTATCACATTCATTCGTCCAGCTTCTTGCAGCATAAAGGCCTTATCAACAGAATCCTTATGAGCTCGAAAACGATCGCTTCTGTGCACAAGGGTGACGGAGGTGTTTTCTTTTTCTGCAAAATAGATCGCCCAATCCAGAGCAGAGTCTCCCCCACCTGAAATAAGAAGATTTTTTCCAAGGAAATCCTCGGGTTGCTTTACCATATAATTCACCCCTTTATTTTCAAAATCCGAAAGATTCTCTAGTTGGGGTTTTCGAGGTTCAAAACTTCCCAAACCGCCAGCGATAATAACCACAGACGCTAAATGTTCCACCCCCAGTTGAGTGGTAACTAGGAATTGTCCATTGGGTTGCTTATCAATCGTCTCTGCACGATCACCCAAAGTAAAACCAGGTTTAAAGGGAGCCGCTTGTTCCATAAGATTTTCGACCAATTCGCCTGCCAAAATAGATGGATATCCGGGTATATCGTAAATCGGTTTTTTGGGATAAATTTCAAAAAGTTGGCCACCGGCTTCAGGTAGCGCGTCAATCAAATGACATCTCAACTTCATTAATCCGGCTTCAAAAACTGTAAACAGGCCTACGGGACCTGCTCCAATAATGAGAATATCTGTCTTAATCATCAGCTACAAAATTAGGAAAGATTTTCACCTCTAGCACTTTTTTTAGCATTGGAAATAGAGTCGCCAATAACTTATCGAACAATTAAGGCTCGAGATAAGCTCTTTTATTAGGATTGTAATACTTATTGTAGAAGTGCTTTTTGAATAACTGAAAAAGCGCTGTCCATGGAATGACGGCTTTCTTCCCCAGTTGTCATATTTTTAAGGATAAACGCTCGCTGCTCAAATTCTTGACTGGCACAGATCACTACCCACGGAATTTGTTTCTGATTGGCATAGCTCAATTGCTTTTTAAATTTCGCTGTAGTGGGGTAAAATTCAGCAGCGATTCCCGCTTTTCTCAGTTGATGAAGAAGCTGTAAACTCCATGGATTAGCACCCGTCTCAAATTGGGATATCAATAGCTGCGTTTGTGAATGAACAGTATCGGGATAAAGGTCAAGTTCTTCTAAAACCAAGCCAATACGATCAAATCCAAAGGAAATACCGATTCCGCTTTTATCCTTTAAACCAAAACTACTGGTCAAGTCATCGTAGCGTCCCCCACCTCCTATAGAACCCATTTTGACTTCTTCCGGCGCAGCAACCTCAACAATAAGCCCTGTATAATAATCCAAGCCTCGAGCAAGGGTCACGTTCAAATCCACAGCAGCGGCCAAAGGATTGGCTTTCAATTGGGTAAGAATGAACTGAATTTCAGCAATTCCTTCCTGTCCTACTTCGCTGGCTTCTAAAAGGGATGCTAAGGTGTTAAGTTTTTCATCAGCAGTTCCTTCCAATTCAAAAAGAGGGGCTAATCTGGCAAGCGCTGCGAGGTCAAATCCTTTGTCTAACAATTCTTTTTCAACCCCTTCTCTTCCAATCTTATCCAGTTTATCCAAACTTACCGTAAATGGCACCAAACGATTGGAGGCATCGAGTAACTCCGCAATGCCAGCTAGTATTTTTCTATTGTTTATTTTGAGTGTAACACCCGTAAGTCCTAGTTTGGTAAAAACAGTGTCATACAGCTGAAGCATTTCTACTTCTTGGTAAAGAGACTTCTCCCCTACGATGTCCGCATCGCACTGTGTGAATTCTTGAAAACGACCGTGTTGTGGACGATCGGCTCGCCATACGTTCTGAATCTGATAACGTCGGAATGGAAATACTAATTCATTTTGATGCTGAGCCACAAAGCGAGCAAATGGAACCGTCAGGTCATATCGAAGGGCTTTTTCACTGAGCGAATTGGAAAATTGCTTCAGGTCGTTTTTTTCAAGAGCAGCCAAATCAGCCTTTTTTACTTTTTCGCCCGAATTAAGAATTTTAAAAATCAGACGATCTCCCTCCTCGCCATACTTCCCCATCAGCGTTTCTCGCTTTTCAAAAGAAGGCGTTTCAATAGGCTGAAAACCAAAACATTGAAAACAGTCTGTCAGGATTGATTTCAGATAACTTCGTTGGGCTACTTGTTGGGGTGTAAAATCACGAGTCCCCTTTGGAATGGATGGTTTCAACGGCGAAAGCTTTAGACAAATATCCTACTTTTTTGTCGTTTTGAAAAAGGAATCTAATTGACGATAACGCTGTCCGTCAGAAAGCGTACAGCCCTGCTGTATTAAATGGAAAATTTCTTGTTCTCGATCGGCTCCAAAGGCCTTTTTTGAAATCATCAGTTCAATGACTTCTTCTTGGAGATGCTGTAGGGCCCACTCCCAACCTTCAGAAGAACTTAGGTCTACATCGGCACGACGACACCGAAGCACTCGCAGTTGCATAGTCTCCGTTCCTATTCCAAACAAAAAAACTTGTGAAGCAGCCGTGTTCTCCAAATACGCCGTCTTTTTTAAGGTCTTTTCCCAAATAAGGTCACTAAACAGGTCTAATTCTTCTTCCACCAGAGAAGGCTGTTCCCGTTTCATTTCCTCCCACTGGGGTTGGTCAATGGATTGGGTTGCCAGAAACTGTGCAAATTCTTCATGCAAAGCTTCGAACTGTTCTTTGGTCAAACGGCTGTATTTCACAAGAGCGTAAAAAAAATCCCCACTTTGTGGGGATTGATTGTAAAAGGTATTGGTTTAGGATTTTTCCGCTACAATTTCAAAAGGAAGTTGAATGGAAACCTCACGATGCAAACGGATGCTTGCTTCGTATTTCCCTAGACGCTTAATGATTCGTCCAGGCAAGGCGACGCGATTTTTGTCGAGTTCGTGACCTTTGGCTTCAAGGGCGGCAACCAAATCATTGGCTGTAACTGATCCGAAGAGTTTGTCTCCAGAGCCTACTTTGGAAGCAATTTTGATTTCCAAAGACGTCAGTTTTTTTCCAAAAGCTGTAGCATCGTCAATAATCTTTTTTTCCTTGAAAGCACGTTGTTTCAAGTTTTCAGCCAAAACTTTTTTGGCGGAAGTCGTTGCTAATACCGCTTTTCCTTCTGGAATCAAAAAGTTGCGTCCGTATCCGTTCTTTACATTTACTACATCGTCTTTAAACCCTAGGTTTTCAACGTCTTGTTTGAGTATAAGTTCCATAGGATTCAGATTATTTAAGCATGTCCGCAACATAAGGAAGCAAAGCCAGGTGGCGTGCTCTCTTTACAGCTACAGATACTTTGCGTTGGTATTTCAGTGAAGTTCCTGTCAAACGTCGAGGAAGGATTTTTCCTTGTTCGTTTATAAAACTCATCAAGAAGTCAGAGTCTTTGTAATCGACGTATTTGATTCCTGATCTTTTAAAGCGACAATACTTTTTCTTTGTCGTAGTATCGATGTTCAGTGGGGTTAAATATCTGATTTCCCCCTCTTTCTTTCCGGATTGTTGTTCTTCGATCTTAGACATATCTAGGCTTCCGTTTTAATTTTCTTTCTTCTTTTTTCGGCCCAGGCTAGGGCATGCTTGTCAAGTTTGACTGTCAAAAAGCGCATCACACGTTCGTCACGTCGGAATTCAACTTCCATCGCGTCAATGGCTTCTGCACTAACAGAAAACTCCATCAAATGATAAAAGGCACTTTTTTTGTTTTGGATTGGGTAAGCCAATTTTTTCAGGCCCCAATTTTCGGTACTCGTAATGGTTCCTCCCTTAGCGGTAAGGAAATCCATATACTTCTGTACTGCTTCCTCTATCTGGGTCTCAGATAGAACGGGATTCAAAATGAAAACAGTTTCGTAAT
>CALITN010000032.1 GCA_938041595.1 uncultured Flavobacteriaceae bacterium
ACAGCGCGATCGTTCTGGGTTTTATTTGCGTGTTGGCTTGGAGGGGGCTTTTGGACAGTACTTAAAAGGAGAGTCTGGACGACGCTTAAAGCAGAAAATTGCCAATGGACAGTGGAAGCCAATTAATGATAGCAATGAAAAAGAGCCAACGGAAGGATATGATTTGCACACCACCATCAATGTCAATATTCAAGATATTGCGCATAAAGCACTATTGCAGCAATTGGAGGCGTATAAAGCCGATCATGGGACGGTAGTAGTCATGGAAACGAATACCGGCGATGTCAAAGCAATTGTCAATTTAGGACGAACGAGCAAGGGGACCTATTACGAAAAGCTAAACTATGCCGTTGGGGAAGCTCACGAACCAGGTTCTACCTTTAAGTTGATGGGAATGATTGCGGCTCTGGAAGACGGAGTAGTTGATGTAAATGATTGGATTAAGACCGGAAAAGGAGAGCTCACTTTTTACAATAAATATAAAGTCCGGGATTCCAAACGAGGTGGTTACGGTACGCTAACCGCAGGGAAAGTTTTTGAGGTTTCTTCGAACACCGGAATGGTTAAAATCATCTATGATAATTACAAAAACAATCCGAAACAATTTGTAGATCGTCTCTACAATATGGGGTTGAATAAGCCCATAGGAATTTCTATTAAAGGGGAAGCCAATCCAAAAATCCCGTATCCAACAGATTCGTCATGGGATGGACTGGATTTACCGTGGATGGCCTATGGCTATGGGGTGAGTTTGACACCGCTTCAGACATTGACCTTCTACAATGCCATTGCCAATGGAGGTGAGATGGTAAAACCTAAGTTTTTGAAACAAATCAGCCGTTTAGGGAACCGTCCCGAAAAAGTGTTTCACAAGGAGGTTTTGAATCCGGCTATTTGCTCGAAAGCTACCGTAGAAAAAGTACAGCAGATGATGTTTAATGTAGTAGATAAAAAATGGGGCACAGGCCACCGAATCAAGGATGAAACCTTGTTGATGGCGGGAAAGACAGGAACTTGTCAAGTGGATTACACTACGGATAACATTCAGTATATCTCAAGTTTTGTGGGGTATTTTCCTGCAGATGCACCAAAGTATTCCTGTATTGTGGTGATTCATAAACCCAACAAAAAAAAGGGGTATTACGGAGCAACCGTAGCCGCTCCAGTATTTAAAGCTATCGCAAAGAAAATCTATACAAGCACCCCTAAAGAAATTCGAATCAGCAGTCAAGAACTGCTTGCCTTGCATCAGAAATCGAAGGGGCAAGCTATTCCGAATTTAGTCGGGATGACGCAAAAAGAAGCTGAAGAAATAGCCGATAAATTGGGAATAAAACTCCTATCGAAAGGGAAAGGTAAAGTGGTTCGCCAATCGATCCAAGCAGGAACACCCGCCAATGAAACCAAACAAATCTTAATCGAACTTTCATGATAGCACTTCAGGATTTGTTGTACAGGGTGTCCTTGGAATCCGTATCTGGAGACTTGCAGTTGCAGATTGCTTCATTGGCCTTTGATTCACGAAAGGTAACACCTCAGACTCTTTTTGTAGCGCTTAAAGGAGAAAGCGTAGATGGACACGACTATATACCCTCGGCAATTGAGCGAGGGGCTATTGCCATTCTTTGTGAAAAGCTTCCCGAGTCACAGGCTCCAGAATGCACTTATTTGCAGGTTTCCAATAGCCATGAAGCCTTAGGGGTTATGGCTTCTACTTTTTATGGAAATCCATCCCAAGATATTAAAGTGGTTGGGGTGACAGGGACCAATGGAAAAACATCTGTGGCTAGTATGCTCTATGATCTTTTTGAGTCTTTGGGCTATCCAGCTGGCTTGTTGTCCACGGTCAAAGTTTGTTATGGTGCTACAACAAAACAAGCAACGCATACAACCCCAGACCCATTGCAAATTCAAGAGCATTTTTCGAAAATGCGTGCGGGAGGTATTGCGTATTGTTTTATGGAGGTTTCCTCTCATGGGATAGCTCAAAACCGTATTGCTGGAATCACCTTCGCAGGAGGTGTTTTTACCAATCTGACCCATGATCACCTAGACTATCATAAAACCTTTGCAGCCTACCGCGATACCAAAAAAGAATTTTTTGATCAGTTACCCAAAAAGGCTTTTGCATTAATCAATGCGGATGATAAAAATGGAACTGTGATGTTGCAGAATTGCGTCGCGAAAAAATACACTTATGCGCTCCAAAACTATTCAGACTACCCCGTACAGATTTTGGAGCAACAATTTGGAGGGATGCTTTTGAAAATTCAAAGTACTGAAGTTTGGACCACCTTAGTCGGTCGCTTTAATGCTTCCAATCTTGTGGCGGTTTTTGCAGTGGCAGATTTATTAGGGTTGGATGCTTTGGATAGTTTGAGTGCCATCAGTCAATTGCAGTCGGTACCGGGTCGATTTCAAGTATATACAGGAGCGGATAATCGCTATGTGATTGTGGATTATGCTCACACTCCAGATGCTTTGGCAAGCACCTTGGAAACGATTAATGAGATTCGAACCAAAAACGAAACCCTAATCACTATTGTGGGATGTGGTGGCAATAGAGATCAAGAAAAGCGCCCTCAAATGGGATACATAGCGGCTCAAAAAAGCAATCATGTCATTTTTACTTCTGACAATCCCCGCGAAGAAGATCCCCGACAAATTTTAGATGAAATGCGAGCCGGAGTAGCTCCAGAGGCATATAAGAAGACTCTTGTTATTGAAGATCGAAAGGAAGCCATTCAAGCGGCTTTTCAGTTTTCTCAGCCCAATGATATTGTATTGATTGCGGGAAAGGGCCACGAAGTCTATCAAGAAATCAAGGGAGAAAAGATCCCTTTCAACGATTACGAAATCGCCAAAAAAATATTTTCTAATACCGACTAATATGCTTTACTATCTCTTCGATTATTTGGAACAACAGTACGCATTCCCAGGAGCAAGCCTTTTTGGGTTCCTTTCCTTTCGAGCGGCTTTGTCGGTAATATTTTCACTGTTGCTATCCACTATTTTTGGAAAACGCATAATTGCTTTTCTTCAAGCCAAGCAGGTGGGAGAATCGATTCGCGATTTAGGATTGGAAGGCCAGAGGGAAAAAGCTGGAACACCAACCATGGGGGGTGTTATGATTATAGTATTTACCCTGCTACCTGTTTTCCTTTTTGCCAAGTTGACCAATATTTATATTCAATTGCTGATCATTACAACCCTTTGGATGGGAATGATTGGTGGGGTAGATGATTACATCAAAATCTTTAAGAAAGATAAAGAAGGACTCAAGGGAATTTTTAAGGTGGTGGGTCAGGTAGCTTTGGGTGTATTTATTGGAAGTGTTTTGTATTTCCATCCAGAGGTTACCGTCCGAAAAGAAAAAAAGAATCCACCGATAGAGGTAATAGCGTCAGGAGCCATCCAAGACCGTTTCGAGCCCGCAATTAAATCTTCACTTACGACGATTCCGATGTTCAAGAACAACGAATTTGACTATGTGATACTGTTGGGGAGTGAAGCCTATAAAAACTGGGCGTGGTTACTCTTTATTCCGATAGTGGTTTTTATCATCACGGCTGTTTCCAACGGTGCTAATCTCACAGATGGTATTGACGGTTTGGCGGCAGGGAGTTCGGCGATTATGGTTTTTGCACTTGGGGTGTTTGCCTGGGTGTCTGGGAATTTGATTTTTGCGGATTATCTCAACATAATGTTTATCCCTCAAGTGGGAGAAGTCACCATTTTTGTGGCTTCCTTTTTGGGAGCACTCATCGGATTTTTGTGGTACAATACTTACCCTGCTTCAATTTTTATGGGCGACACCGGAAGCCTGACAATAGGTGCTTTAATTGCTGTTATCGCACTGATGGTTCGCAAGGAGTTATTGTTACCAATCCTTTGTGGGATCTTTTTGGTGGAGGCATTGTCGGTCATTTTACAAGTGGGTTATTTCAAATACAGTCGTAAAAAATGGGGAGAAGGCCGTCGCATTTTTCTGATGTCTCCATTGCATCACCATTTTCAAAAGAAAGGCTTTCATGAAAGTAAAATTGTTGCCCGTTTTTGGATTGTTGGAATCTTGTTAGCCGTTTTGTCCATCGTAACCCTAAAAATTCGCTAATGGCTGAAAAAGGAATTGTATTGGGTGCCGGAGAAAGCGGGATTGGAACAGCGATATTAGCAAAGCGTCAAGGCTTTGAGGTGTTTGTTTCTGACCGCAATCCACTTTCGCCCACTGCTAAGGCTACTCTCCAAGAGTATGCAATTGGATGGGAAGAAAATCAGCATGATATTGAGCAGATGAAAGGAGCGCAATGGGCTATGAAAAGCCCTGGCATTCCAAATGATGCTCCAATTGTTGCCCAGTTAGAAGCCCATGACATTCCCATTGTTTCAGAATTGGAATTTGCGGCGCAATACACAGATGCATTACTCATAGGGATTACAGGCAGTAATGGAAAAACCACAACCACCTTGTTGACTCATCATATTTTAAAAAACGCTGGGTTGAAGGTTGGTTTGGCAGGAAACATTGGAACCAGCTTTGCACGTCAGGTTTCGGAAGAAGCATTTGATGTGTATGTGTTAGAGATTAGCAGTTTCCAGCTGGATCACATTCGAGCGTTTGCACCCCATATTGCTGCTATCACCAATATCACTCCTGATCACTTGGATCGATACGATAATGACTTTAGCCAGTATATCAAGGCGAAATTAAAAATTGCCAGTGCTCAAAAGAACACTGATTTTTTGGTGTATAACGCTGACGATGGTCTGCTAGCACAAAGCATAGAAACAGCTTCTTTGAAAAGCATCTTGCACCCCTTTGGAATCGAAGCTACTACTGCCAAAAGGCAAACAACACATAAGGATAATCAAATAGTAATAGCAACAGAAAAAACCAACACTATGATACCAACCAATAGCCTAGCTCTACAAGGGCGTCATAATTTGCTTAATGCAATGGCTGCTGCCACTATCGCTGATTTACTTCAGATCAGTAAATCAGTTATTCGAGAGAGTTTATCAACCTTTCAAGGAGTGCCACATCGTTTAGAGCCAGTTCTTAAAATTCAGAAAAAACAATTCATCAACGACTCCAAAGCGACTAATGTAAACGCTGCCTTTTTTGCCCTTGAAAGTATGGAAGCACCCACGGTTTGGATTGCCGGGGGTGTGGATAAAGGCAATGCTTATGAAGAATTGTTGCCTTTGGTTCATGAAAAAGTCAAAGCAATTGTTTGTCTCGGGGTCAACAATGAAAAACTCTTTGAAGCCTTTGAAGGGGTGGTTGATATTATTATTGAAACCCAGTCCATGGAAGAAGCTGTAAAGATTGCAGCCAAAATTGCACAACCCCAAGAGAATGTGCTTTTGTCCCCCGCTTGTGCCAGTTTTGATTTGTTTGACAATTACGAAGACCGTGGCAATCAATTTAAAATGGCCATTCGAAACTTATAAGTTATGCGATCCATATTTAGACATTTTAAGGGAGATAAAGTGCTATGGGGTGTAGTGGCGCTATTGGCAATCTTTTCATTTCTACCTGTTTTCAGTGCCAGTAGCAATTTGTCTTATGTGGTTGGGGTGGGCACCCCAACGGGCTATTTAATCAAACACTGCATCATTCTTATTTTTGGTTTTTTCTTGATGTTTTTGGTGCACAAAATCCCCTATAGTTATTTCAAAGGGATTTCCATACTTTCACTTCCGTTGGTTTTTTTATTATTGATTTATACCGCCTCACAAGGGACTGTTATTGCGGGTGCGAATGCCAGTCGTTGGATTCGAATCCCGGTGATTGGCTTGAGTTTTCAGACATCCACGTTGGCTTTTGTTTCGCTACTGACCTATGTAGCCTATTATTTAGCAAAAAATGAAGGGCAAGCACAGCCTTTTGGTAGCGCATTTTTATTGTTTTGGCTCCCCATATTTAGTTTTGTATTTCTAATTCTCCCTTCCAATTTTTCCACAGCAGCCTTACTTTTTTCAATGGCTTTTATTCTTGCTTTTGTAGGGCGTCACCCTACCCAATACCTGATGGGTATTGTGCTGAGTGGTGTTGTCGGGTTCTTGCTTTTCATTCTTTTGGTAAAAGCTTTTCCAGACCGTATTCCCAATCGTGTTGATACCTGGATGAATCGGATTGAAAATTTTAATTCAGAGGATAATGTTGCGGGAAATTATCAAATAGAACGTGCCAAGATTGCGATAGCTTCTGGGGGGCTATTTGGTGTAGGTGCTGGGAAAAGCGTAATGAAAAATTTTCTACCCCAGAGTTCTTCTGATTTTATCTATGCTATCATTATTGAAGAATACGGGCTCATAGGAGGGTGTATGCTGCTTCTATTATATCTGGTCTTGTTGTTTCGAATTGTGGTAGTGGCCTATAAAACGACGGATAGCTTTGGAAAGCTACTAGCCGTAGGTATGGGCTTACCCATAGTCTTTCAAGCATTGATTAACATGGGTGTTGCCTTGCAAGTTCTACCTGTAACCGGTCAGACCCTTCCACTAATTAGTAGTGGAGGTACTTCTGCTTGGATGACTTGTATTGCTTTTGGAATTTTATTGAGTGTTAGTGTGAATTTACAAGTGTCTGAAACCCCTTCTGATAACCCTTTAGCCGAACTCAGTGAAATTGAATAGAGCCATCATATCGGGGGGAGGAACGGGAGGACATATCTATCCCGCTTTGGCCATTGCGGATGCCCTTCAGGAGCGTGCCCCCAACGCAAGGATTCGTTTTGTAGGAGGGTATGGTAAGATGGAAATGGAAAAAGTCCCTCAAGCGGGTTATACCATTCATGGGATTTGGATTGATGGTTTTCAGCGAAAGCTGTCACTTCGGAATCTTATATTTCCAGTCAAACTCGGTATCAGCTTGTTGCAAGCATTCTTCTATATTGTTCGTTTCCGCCCCCAGCTGGTTGTGGGTACAGGAGGATTTGCTAGCGGTCCGTTGGTTTTTGTGGCTAGTATATTTAGAATTCCCAGTCTAATTCAAGAACAAAATTCTTTTCCAGGGATTACCAATCGTTTGTTAGGGCGAATCGTTAATAAAATTGCCGTAAGCTATCCAGGGATGGAGTCTTTTTTTCCAGCAGACAAAATTGTACTTACAGGCAATCCAACCCGAAAAGGAATTAATAATAAAAATATAGAATCAGAAGCGGCAAAATCTTTTTTTGATGGCAATCCAAAACAAAAAACAGTAGTGATACTTGGAGGAAGTCTCGGTGCGAAGCGAATCAACACACTGGTTGCAGAAAAGCTCCCTTTGTTTGACAAGCTTGGCTGGCAGTTGATTTGGCAGTGTGGGAAATTGTATTACGATCAATTCCAATCATTGGCTTCCTCTAAAAGTATCATTCGTCCTTTTATAAAAGAAATGGATCAGCTCTATGCTGCAGCCGATCTGATCATCAGTAGGGCAGGGGCGAGTACTATCTCGGAATTAGCACAAGTCGGCAAACCTGTCCTGTTTATTCCGTCACCCAATGTGGCAGAAGATCATCAAATGAAAAATGCAATGGCTTTGGTGGCAAAGGATGCCGCACGTGTGGTAGCTGAGAAAGATCTCAACAGCTCTTTTGATGACACCTTCACAAACTTGGCTACTGATGAAGCGTTGTGCAAAGTATTAGGAGCCAATATTCAACGTCTGGCACGTCCCAATGCCGTGGAAGAAATCCTTAACGAAATAGAAACCCTAACCGCATGAAGCCACAGAATTATTTTTTCCTTGGTATTGGAGGTATTGGGAATTCGGCTCTGGCGCAGTATTTTTTGGAGCAAGGAAGTCAAGTGGCTGGATACGATCGGACGCAAAGTTTGATAACTAAAAAACTAGAAGAAAAAGCCATTAGGGTGATCTATGAATTTGCCCCGAAAGCCCTACCAGACTTTCTAGATCGTGAAACAACAACCATTGTTTGCACGGCCGCCATCAAAACAGACCAGCCGTGGTATCGTTATTTTATCGAACAAGGATTCACCATTGAAAAAAGAGCCAAGGTACTTGCGCAAATTGCCAATGCACAAATCTGTGTAGCGGTAGCAGGGACCCACGGTAAAACAACAACTTTAGCATTGTTGACCCATATTTTCAAAACCGCACAATGGCCTTTTACAGCTTTTGTGGGGGGAATACTTGAGGGTTATGAATCCAATTACATCCATACGGGCGATCGTTATCTACTGGTAGAGGCAGATGAGTTCGATCGTTCATTTTTACAGCTTCGACCATCCTTTGCAGCCATTACGAGTGTGGATCCAGATCATCTTGATATATACGATTCCCCGACAGCTTTTGAAGAAGCCTTTGAAGCTTTTGCGGCACAGGTCATTGAGGTTACTGTTTTGGGGCCGGAGGTTGCATTAAAAGGCTTTCGATTAGGGGAGGCTTATCAGGTGAAAAACACAAAAATAAAGGCCGTTGGTTATCGTGCTGATTTTTACTTGAACTCAGAGAACGCCCTCCCTGTTGAAGTGGCCGTGATGGGGCCTCATAATCTGAATAACGCCCTTATGGCTGCCGCTCTTGCGCATGAGATAGGAATACCCTCTCAAGCGATTCAGAAAGCGTTAGCGTCTTTTCAAGGAATTCAACGTCGGATGCAAGTTACCGAATGGCAGCCAGGACTTTATTTGGTAGACGACTATGCGCATCACCCAACAGAGATTCGAGCTGTTTATGACACCCTGCACGAACGCTATCCAGAAATGGAAAAAACGGTTGTGTTTCAACCGCATTTATTCAGTCGAACCAAAGACTTTTTTGAAGACTTTACAAAAGTACTGGCTCTGTTCGATCGTGTTTTTGTGCTTCCAATCTATCCAGCCCGAGAGGAACCCATTGAAGGAGTGACTGCACAGGCGTTGTTGGATGGTGTCCAGCATACAAATAAGGCATTGATTTTTAAATCACAAATTTTCCCCATGATGTCCCGACTCACCAAAGGAGTTATTGCCTTATTAGGGGCTGGAGATATCGGAAGTATGGCTGCTGAATTAAAACAAAAAACCATATGAAAAACAAGCAAATCCTATTTTTCACCTTTGTTTTTAGTACTGTAATAGGGTTATCGGGCTTTGCATTGCATCAGAACAAAAACCGAAAGATCAAAACAGTAGAAATTGAATTTTCAGCGGCGGAACCTATTTTTCTGACGGACTCACTCGTTAATAAATTGTTGATACTAAAAAAGGGGTACAAACAAGACCAGCTAAAAGATAGTTTAGATTTGAGTATGCTGGAATCTTTGATCGAAAAAAATCCTGCGGTAGCAGTGACAGAGGCCTTTACATATCCTGATGGAAGGCTAGGAATGCGTGTTGAGGAGCGAAAGCCCTTTTTACATATTAGAGGTGAACATTCCTTTTTTCTCGATCAGCAAGGAAGCCGATTTCAAATGCCTTCGGTTGTAATTGATAGTTTGCCGTCCGTCAAGGGAAAATTTGAAGATGCGGAACTTCCAATGCTCTTAAAATTGGTCAAAACCCTTCAGCAAGACCCCTTTCTACGACAAAATCAAATTGAGATTATAAAAACAAAAACAGGTTTGGATTTAAACCTCTCAGGCTTGCCTTACATTGTGAGTTTGGGTCAGCCCGTAAAATTGAAGGAAAAGATAAATAAACTCAAAGCCTATCAGGCCTATCAGAATACCCAA
>CALITN010000033.1 GCA_938041595.1 uncultured Flavobacteriaceae bacterium
TTTTTTCAAGGCTGTTAACATCTTTACGAAGTTTTTTATTCTCTTCAAGCCAATCATCATCAGCAAGATAATTTAGCTGAACTCTTTGACCTGTATCAATAAATGAGAGCTGCTTAGAGAACCTCAACACAAAACTTTCTGACTTATTGGCTTCATGCATATAGTTGTTTTTAACAACACATAAATGCCTTAGAGAAGCATCTTCTTTGTCTTTAGTCAGCATCATAACACTTCTCAACTTAGCTTCAAAACCCTGTGACCCAAGTATACTATTCTTATTTGGTATCATTCCAGCAGAGGCTTTCTTTGTGTGATGAAGAAATACTAGTGTTACATCAGACTAAGGGTTACTAATCTTTATAAAACTACTCAATAGGTATAAATAGAACCGACAATTCTGTTATAGATTATTTCAAGGAATGCGTGATCGACTTTATCAATACTGTAAATTATAACGAATCTTTCATAAAAAATAGGCTTGGGAGTGCTTTGTGATTGAAATCAAACAAGGTAGCATTATCCCAATGAGAACCAATTCCCCACAATGTTTTACAGTTCGTAGATACCCAGGCAGGTTCCCAATAAATAAGTCCTTGTCCTCCAGCGGTACGAATTTGATTTTTTAAATTAAGCAGATACTGATATTGCCCTTCAGCATTAGCAGGAAAACCTGAAATTAGAGCATCTTCATCTAAGATATTATCAGCCGAATCTGCATTTTCCAAGGTAAAAGGGTAAGCTGTTTCTACAACCATTAATTTTTTGCTGTAGGTGTTGATTAGTTTTTTTAGGGGTTGATTTACTTCTTCTAATTTAATCGTGGACCATTTGGGATAATAGGAAATACCGATCCAATCAAAATCATTTATTTTATTTTTAACCGCTAGATCAAACCACCATAATGCATTTTCTGGCTGAGCAATATGTAGCATTATTTCAATGTTTTTATCAAAGTTTCTCACAGCTGCTATTGCTTTATTGATTAAGTAAGAATTTCTATTCCAATCTATGTTCTCATTGTACTGCCCTTCTTTTTGCAGGATCATTGTATTGATTTCATTACCAATCTGAACCAAATCAGGCTTTAAATTTTCGTCTTTTAACGCAATTAGTACCGATTCAGTGTAATGGTAAAGTATTTCTCCTAACTCGATTTCATCATCAACGAAGGAAATCCAATCTTCGGGAATAATTTGTGTACTTGGATCGGCCCAGGTGTCAGAAAAGTGAAAATCCAAAAGCACTTTCATTCCCATCGCTTTTGATCTACGAATCGTTTTTTTTACATCCTCAAGGTTCGAATAATTTGTCCATTTTGGATTGTTCCAAAGACGTACTCGAATAATTTCAGCACCTGCTTGGCTAAAAATCTCAAAGGGATCTTGAAATTCATGGTTTAGATTTTTAAATCGTGCACCACAATCCTCCATTTCATTTAAATAGGATAGGTCTGCTCCATCATAAAAAGGAATAACTGGGTCTAAATCCATCCTTTGTTTATTGTTGTTCGAGCACGCTATTAGAAGTGGTACCGATAGAAATAGTATAATTTTATTCTTCATTTCGTTTTCAAAATAAGAACAATAGAGTTTGAACTAGTTATAATCTCTTAGTTTTATTTGGATTCAAGTAATTAAGCTAATTATTAATTACTGTTTTTACTTAGGCTAAATATGTAAGCCTTTTTTCCAATCAAATTCAGTTTTCGGTCTAGTCTAAATGTTGTCTCTTGCATTATATCAGTGGCATGAGTAAAATCGTGTAACACTTCCTGATACCTTGACAGATTGTGTTCTACTTTTCCTTCATTCTTATTAAAAAGAATCATTAATGTTTCATCTTCGTTATATCTAAAAAAAGTATAAATACCATTTTCGGGGGCAAACTGAATCAAGTTTCCATTATGAATAACAGGTTTTCTTTTTCGCCAATTCAACAATTTTCGTGTAAATGTTTTTATGTCTTTTTCGATAGAGGTGAGTCCTTTTCCTGTAAAACCATTTACTGCGTCTCCAGGCCAGCCTCCAGGAAAGTCACTTCGGATTTGTCCATGTCCAGGGAGGTCGTTCTTCATCCCTATTTCAGTCCCGTAATAAAATTGTGGAATTCCTCGCATGGTCGCAAAATAAACCAATCCCATTTTTAGTAAATCAGTATCATTATTTACTTGAGTATAAAAACGATCCATATCATGGTTGTCTGGAAAAATGACCAGATTATATGGGTCTGGATACAAGTGATCATTCCCTAACATTTCATAGACCTTAATCCAGCCTGTATTCCAATTTTCTTTTTCAATTAATGCCTGTTTAAAGGCATCTTGAATAGGAAAATCCATCACCGAGGTTAAAGAAGATATATATCCGTTTTGATTTTTTTTTCCTTGTTGCCAAAACGAAACCACAGCGGGGTTTAAAGACCATTCTTCTCCCACGATATTAAAGTCAGGGTATTCTTTCATTACCGCGGCTGTCCAATCTGACATAAAATCCTTATCTGGATAAGGATAGGTGTCCATTCTAATCCCTGCAATACCCGAATATTCAATCCACCAGAGGGTATTTTGAATCAGGTATCTTGCCATTTGAGGATCCTTTTGATTCAGATCGGGCATGGTCTCAACAAACCAGCCATCAACAAATGCTTTTTTATCATATTCTGAAGCATAGGGGTCTTGGTGAGTGGTTCGTCTATGCGAAGTTTGAACATAGGTATTTTTGTTATTAATCCAGTTTTTATTTGGAGGGTCTTTTACAAACCAGTGCTCTAAGCCACAATGATTCAAAATCATATCCATGATGATTTTCACTCCTTTTTTGTGAGCATTAGCACAAAAAGAACGATACTGTTCGTTGGAGCCATATCTTGGATCTACCTTATAAAAATCTGTTGCTGCATAACCGTGATAAGAGTTTTTATACATGTCGTTTTCGAGAATAGGATTTAGCCATATAGCAGTAAAACCTAAATCATGAATATAGTCCAACTTATCTTCAATACCCTGCAGATCTCCTCCATGACGTCCGCCATCGTCAGAACGATTTATTTTATTTTCTTTCATCCTTGCAAACACATCATTGCTAAGATCACCATTGGCAAATCGATCGGGTGTAATTAAATACATAACATCTGAACTGTCAAATCCTTTTCTTGATATTGACATATTCCTTTCATATATTGGAAAGACTACAGACGTTATTTTCTTTTTTTTACGATAAAAATTGATTGTCAAATCCTGTGCCCTTGCATCTGGCGAGATGATGAGATTTAAAAACAAATAATTTGGATTCTCTAATCGTATGGTTTTTTCTAAACGAACCTGTTCACTATTTAATTGAGCATCTAGGTTGCCAATATTTTCTCCATACAAAAGAACTTCAATCGAATTATGCTCCATATCTACCCACCAGTTGGGAGGCTCAACGCGTTCAATGATCTGGGAGTAAAGACTTAGATTACTAAAAAGAATTAGGAGCGCTAGGGGTAGTGAAAAGAGATTTTTCATACTAATGGTTTTATTTGATTGGAGCAGCTTCGGATTTGAATAGTTGTTTATAAACAGCCCCTCGGATATGGTTATCACGATTGTGGCCTTGCTGAGGCACCTCAAACATTTGACTCATAATAAGCCCAACTAATTTGCGTTTTGGATCGACCCAAAAATTAGTTTGTTCATAACCGCCTCCACGCCAAAGTCCTTCGTCGCCATAGCCCAGTTCAAGATCTTTGTCGCTAGATACCCAAAGATTATAACCATTATACCCCCACTCATTTTCTAGTTGCGTGTGAGGCGAGTAAATTTGTTCAACAGTAGATTTATCTAAAAATCGATGCCCATTTAAGACTCCATGATTAAGTAGCATTCTTAAAAATTTAGCATAACCTTTAGTGGTTCCAAGCATGCCTTCACCGCCTAAAAATGTTTTGGATTCTTGACTATAATCCACGGTATTTGCTCCCAAAATATCCAGCTCCTCTTTTTGCGCAAACCTTAGCGAGCCATTTTTTCCAGAGAAAGTCGGCAGTAAATTGATTTCTGGGGTCAGCTTGTAACGAAGTCCTTCTATTCCTAAAGGTATTTTAATGCGTTCGTTCAATAATTCTTGTAGATTTTTTCCGCTGGCACGTTCTGCAACAAAACCTAAAACGGTAGTGTTGGTTCCATAGAAATAGTCACTTCCTGGAACCATTATTAAAGGCATTTCAGCCATTTCAGCAATAATTTCTTCATTGCTTTTTAGAGAATTAAAGTCTTTAGAATCTACCATTTCATTAAGACATTGAAAAGGGGTTGTTGCATAGTAAAAGCCCGCTTGGTGATTTATTAAATGTTCAACGGTCATCACTTCGGAATTATCAATCAGTTTGATAGGGCAGCTGTTGGAGCTTAGGGTTGGATTGTTCTCATATTCTTCTGCAAAGCCACCCGCATTTTTAAAGTAGTCATTGGCATAATTAGCAAGGGGAACCCCTTCCGTATTAACGGCGATTTTCATGTCTTTAAACTCAGGGATATATTTTACAACGGGGTCGTCTAGCGTCAATAATCCATCTTCAACCAAATCCAATAACAAGCATATCGTAACAATTTTACTCATAGACCAAATTCTAAACCAACTATCTCCATCAATATTAGTGTTGGGAAGCAAGGAGTCGTTTACTACTTGATGTTCGTAAGCAATTTCCCCATCAGCACTTTCAATGCGCATGTAGAGTAAAGGAAAACTCCCGTTATTGACATACTCCTCTACCACGGCATCAATAGCCGCAGGGTCCTTTATTAAAGAAGTTTGTTTGGTAGAATTCATACAACTTAGCTGCACGAATAGTAATAATGCGAAAGGATAAGAACAAAACCGTTTATTCATTTTCATTGTTTAATTACGTGAAAACCCTTGATATTTAACCCATTCAAAATCAGCAAATCCTAACGTCTTTAGACCATTGCTTGAGGCATAGAGTCCTAAATGGGTTCCGATATAGCCTCGGCATAAAATAAGATTAGCTTCGCTCGTTTCAAAGGGTATTATCGTTTTTCCGTTATCTAAAGAATACCGATAGTAGTAGCTGTCTTCAGTGGATTCTACATACAAAATAATGTTTCCTGAATAATTCAACAACTTCTGCTGATTTATAACCACTAGATCGTGATTAGTTTCTTTGTAGTAGAGAATCAGATGTGCGGTTCCATTAATTTTTTTAACGGTATAATTTAGGTAATTATCATCTTGTTGGAAAAGGCTTATTCCAGCTTCGGATTCATTTTTTTTCGGGGAAAATTCCATATTTGCAGAATATAAAAAATCGCTTTCCTTTTGACGAAAACCGAGTGCGTGATAAGAATCACGAAGGTGAAAGCTTTTAGGACTTAATCGCAAACGTAAATAGCCCTCTCTTTCCGTTAGAGAAAACATTTCTGGCAATGGTACCCGCCTAAAATTCCATGCCAAGTCTAATTTGATTGAATTAAAGTCATCACGAAAAATATCTGAATAATTTTGAGAGTTTTTTTCAAATGGGAGTTCTTCATAACGTTCAACTTTTCCAGAAAGGGGAGCACATACGGGCCAATAGTGCTTTATGGGTCTCCATATACCATCCTTGCCTTCTTTCCAACCTGAAACGGCCGTTTCCCAAGTCACAGGAATTAGGTACGTTTCTCTTCCCATATTGCTGGTACCTTCAAGATCATTCCTTATTCCCAGCGCAACCATATACCATCGACCATCTTTTAATTCGACAAGATCGGCGTGACCTGTACTGTGAACCCAATTATCATTGGATAAATGTCTTGAGGTTAAAATCGGGTTTTTAGGATTAGAAACATAGGGTCCACGAATCGTATTGCTGTTAGCAATCATCACAGAGTGATTGCGAGAAGTTCCACCTTCAGCTACCATGAGGTAGTAACGCTCATCTTTTTTATAAATATGTGGACCTTCAACACAACACCCCCCACAAGCACCTGTCCATATAGAGCTGCGTTCTCCCTTCAAAGACCAGTTTATAAGGTCTAATTCTTGAACCCATATTTCACCAATTCCGTTGGTGTTGGGTTTTCCCTTGTCGTGTGTGCCCACAAAATAAACTTTGCCATCGTCATCAAAAAAAAGATCCGGATCGATACCTGGTGCATTTTCAATTATATGTGGGTTTGACCAAGGTCCTTTTGGGTCTTTCGCTGTTAGTACAAAGTTGACCATTTCTGCATCTAAGTTTTTATCCTTGGGAGAATATACATTTGTTACTACGATATAGAAGGTTCCCTTGTGATAACGAATGGAAGGGGCATGAATACCCCCTTGTTGTTGGACATCACTGAGGTTTACAGCGTTATTCACTTGCTCTTTTCGATCCAATCCGTATCCTATAAGTTCCCAATTCACCAAGTCTTTACTATGATGAATAGGTAAGGCTGGGAAGTATTCAAAGGATGAGTTTACGAGATAAAAGTCATCATCAACCCTAACAATAGAAGGGTCTGGATAGCCCCCTCTTAGGATAGGATTCCTGAATTGGTCTTGCTCTTGAGCAAACAAACAAGCCCCAAAAAACAATAAAATCAATAGCTTTTTTTGCATAAGAAACACACTCTGTTTTAAATCAAAAAACTTGAGCCATCTCTAAAAGAAATGACTCAAGAATTCAACCAACTTGTCTTTTATGGGGAAGTCTAAAAAATGGATAAAGTCATCTTATTGTGCTACAATGCTATATGTATTATCCACAGTATTGAGGGTGATATTGTATGTTCCTGCAGACACTGCAATGTTGGCTCCATTTGCATCTGTTGTTCCATCGACGCCATCATCGCCAAGGTTGACACCCCAGTCATCATCGGCTCTAAATTTCATCTCACCATCAGCAAGAGTGACTCCATAAACGAGGTAGACGCCTTCGTTACAAGGATCCGGAATCATTTTTACATCGGGTCCATCTCCCCAACCATTAAGGGTTGCACTCCCTACGATTCCCCATACAGGATCGGCAGGAGTAACTGTAATGGTCATTTCATTTTCGTTGAATTCAACATAATAGTTCCCCGCTGAAATAGGAATATTGTCGCCATTGGCTTCCAAAACACCATCTCCTCCTGTATCACCAAGGTTTACACCCCAGTCGTTGTCTTGGCGGATTTTGAATTCTCCATCATTCATGTATAAAGCAGAACGATAAAGCCCTTCTGTTCCATTGGAAAGGAAGGGTACGTCGTTGCCTGCTGCAAAGCCTCGGCTGTCTCCACCCCAATTATTGACTGCACTTCCCACAAGTCCCCATGTACTCAACTCAGCTTCTTCACATGATGCAGCTGCCTCAAGCATTTCAATATTAAGGGCTATAGCCTCTGAAGTCAAAACGGCTTGATTGGCACCACTAGAAGTACCTCCTGCAAATGCCTTTACACGGGCATAAACAGTTCCTTTCGTGTTGGGCTCTCCATCTGCATTACTCGTCGAAGGGTCTTCATCTAATCCCAATTCAACAGCAACATCGATCAGATTAGCAACACTTATTCCAAAATGATTATTAGATGTATCTCCCGAATTCATGTTAATGGTTGAGAAGCTTTTAGCCGTAGATAACTCTACTAAATACGTTACCGTTGTGGGAGCTTCAAAATCTGGTTTGTTCCAAACTAATCGCTCCGCAATATTCGAAGATGTTGCATTCGATAGTTTATAAACAGGTTGTATTTCGTTTTGAAAACTCAGTGTTCCATCTGTGGTTGCGGTGAATACCAAAAAGTCCTCTTTTTCACATGCTGCAATAAGAAAAACTAGCGCTGCAGTGATTACTGTTTTACTAAAGTTTAAAATTGATTTCATAATTAATAATTTGGATTTTGTTGAAGGTTAGGGTTAACCAGTAATACGTCTTCAGGTAATGGGAATATTTTACGATGTTCCTCCGATGCCGTTCCTTGAGCTGCTCCGGCTTTAAAGGGCCAGAGGTAATTTGCGGAAACAAATTTACCATCACGAATTAAATCGGTTCTTCGTAGTCCTTCCCAATACAATTCTCTTGATCTTTCGTCCATAACAAATTGTGTGTTAAAGTCAGCAGAACTAGCTAGAGGGGCACCGGCACGAGCTCGGAGCTCATTTATTAGTGATAAAGCAGTTGCTGAATTTCCTCCACCTCGTGCAACAGCTTCAGCATAATTCAAATAAATTTCTGCTAAACGAATAATAGGAATATCCATGTCCACATGATTTCCAGAAGAGTCCGATCCAGCATTTCCATTGACATCGACATTTCTAAATTTGGTTACACCGTAGCCTTCTGTGAATTTTGGAATTTTAGCCATTTCATAGTTTTGACCATCTGTGTGAAACATGGCTCGAGAGTCACCCCAAGATGTCGGTTCGTTATCGGCATTAGAAGCCGTAACTGTGTAGCCAAACTTGTCAACTAGTGCTTTAGTGGTGCGTAAGCCAGCCCAGCCTCCATTCACTCCAAATTGAGAGGCATCCATTGTGCCACCAATTGGAGCATGTACCAAAAAGGTTGATCCTCCCCATGATTGGCTGTTTAAACCGTCAAATTGGAGTAAAAAAATAAACTCGTTCTGTGCTCCGTTGATATCATTATCTGCGAGGAACAATTCATCATACGCACTTCCATTGCTATTTCCGTCATTTGTATTCAAGGAATAGGATGAGTTAATAACTTTTTCTGACTGAGCAATCGCTTCATTGAATTTATCCTGACCTATGTATACCCTTGCATTTAAATAGAGACGAGACAAGAGTGACCAAGCCGCAGCTTTATCAACACGACCATACTCATTCGATTTAGGATCTTTTAACGAACTGTCTAAATCCAAAAGCTCAGATTCCACAAAAGCAAATAATTCCTCTCTGTTACTCTGTTTAGGAAGCTCAGTAGTTACTTTGGTCACCAAAGGGACATTTGCGTACATGTCCATTAACTGCAAATAAGCATAGGCTCGAATCAATCGTGCTTCAGCAATGTAGTATCCCACTTCTGAATTTGATTTTGCTAAATCTGCTGCGTTTTCAATGAATGAGTTCGCAAAGGAGACCACCTGTGCCAAACGAAAATACATTCCTTTTGTCCATGGATTATTGACATCCCAAGACATTTCATGGATGTTAGGTAAACCGGGATCTCCCCAACCTACAACGGAATGGTCTGTAGTAATTTCATTCAAGGTGAACAAAATTCGCGTGTACTGGGAGAATCCTTCGTCAATCAAGCTTGGATCAATATCAGGGTCTCCTGCAGGGCCTTGCTGTCCAGTAATCGCTAGACCTGCATAGACTTTCGCGAGTGCACCTCTAGCGTCATCAGCTGTTTTGTAAACGTCAACCTCTGTAAATAAATCTGGATCAATTGGGTTTTGATCTAAATCATTATGACAAGAAAAGCCTAGGGTAATAATTCCAAATAAATAAATTATTTTTTTCATAGTTGTGAATTAAAATTTGATGTCTAGACCCAATGCCAATGCCCGTGATCTAGGGTAAAAGTTATTATCAATTCCTCCTGTAATCTCAGGGTCTATCCCATTGTATTCTGTTTCTACAAAAAGGTTATCCCCAGTTACATATAAACGCAATGGGTTTTCTCCCACTACATTTTCAATAGTGTATCCTAGCGTAATATTATCGATTCTAAAGAATGATGCATTTTGAATATAGTGATCGCTAACGGCGTTCTTATCAGAAAAGAATAAAAATCCAGTGTCAAGGTAGTCACTGTGCACATTAGACAGTCTATTCAAATTTGTAATTTGAGACTGATTGGATGCGGCCGACATACTGTTATAGCTATAGTTACCAAAGCTCGCTCGAGAAACAATAGTTAAATCGAATTGCTTGTAACGCATAGATGTTGTGAGTCCCATCAAAATATCAGCATAAGGGTCTTTATAAAAGTAGCGGTCATCGTTATTTATCTGGCCATCACCATTGAGGTCTGCATAAGCACCCTCTATTGGGCGTCCATTTTCTCCATAAATCTGTTTGTACACATAATACGCATAAGGGGCTTTCCCTTCTTGATGGCGTTGAAGCGAATTGCCAAAACCAAGATCCCCAACATTTTGTTCGTTTTCTAAACGTGTAATTGTGTTATCATTAATAGCAACATTATAGTTTACACCAAACGAAAAGTCGGTCGTGTCAACAATGGTATAGTTCAATTCAACTTCTACCCCTTTATTTTCCATATCTCCAATATTGGCATTAATGGTCGTTCCAAAATTCGTGAATGGGTCAACAATAGAAGTTGCAATCAAATCATTGGTGTTTTTAATATAAGCATTAACCGAACCGCTTAGCCCAAATTTGGCAAATCTGAAATCCAAGCCTGCATTGTAGGTTTGACCTACTTCCCATCGCAAATCCTTATTGATCGGAGCAGGGCGGAAGGTGGTGTAAAAACTGGTTCCAAAAGCGTATTGAGATTGAATATCACTACGAGTATAACGAGTTAAGAAGTTATAGTCTCCTAACCCATTTACATTGCCCACTTCACCGAAACCTATTCGGAGCTTTAATTCATTAAAAACCTTCTCAATTGTTGGACTTTCTTTATGGATATTCCAAGCTAGAGCGGTAGAGAAAAAAGTTCCCCAGCGATCATCGGAGGGAAGTTTTGAAGAGGCGTCCGTCCTTAATGTTGCAGTTATCAAATATTTTTCAGCAACTGAATAATTGATTCTTCCAAAATAGGACAACAAGACGTTTTTCGATTTGTCAATAAAGTTTTGAGTAATTGAAGTATTAGTATTTACAGTTCCATCACCATTTAAATATTCAATCGCTTGACTCGAAGAATTGTCATATTCAAAACTTTGATACGAATGTCCAGCGGTAATTGAAAAAATAGATGCGTCAAGTGTTTTACTATAATTGACATAGGCATCAAAAAGTAAATTGGTTGAGGTGTTATCATATTCATTGTTTGACCCATTGAAACCATCTGCATCCGTTGGAAGATTGGCATCTTGTGTATTAATACCTTTCCCCGTAGAATTATCAATACCAGCGTTAATTGTTGCTGTTAGGCCCTCCACAGGAAGATCATAATCAATTTTAACGTTGGAGATGATACGGTTTACTTCCGATGTATCTTCTGTTAAATTCAATAAAGCAAGTGGGTTCGTGGGTGATAAAGCCAACTTTGTTCCGTCAGCATCAAGCCAAGTGTAATAGTTAGCAAAAGGAGAATTAGCATCAAAAACAGGTTTGGTGGGATCAAAATAGGCAGCAGATCCAATCGCTCCGCGGTTGGCAAAGTCATTTTCTGTATATACATATCGTGTATTGAAATTCACACGAAGATCTCCATCAAGAAATTGAGGAGAAATATTTAAGGAAGCCGTAGTTCTGTTAAATTTGTCACCCATCAAAATCCCCTCCTGGTCTGTATGTCCTAGAGAAGCGCGAAAAGGAACTCCCTTAAGGTCTCCAGATGCGGAGAATGTACTATTAATTCCAATCGCTTGGTCATATATCTCTTTCTGCCAATCCGTATCAGATGATCCCAAACGTGAAATAATATCAGTGTCTTGAGTTGCTTGTACGGCTTGTTTAAATTCGGAGGCGTTTAGGACATCAATGGTGCTAACAGGGCTAAATGAGGTTGCGCGAGAACTAAACTCATAAGAAACAGCGCCCGTTTTTCCTTTTTTAGTCGTAATCAAAATCACTCCGTTAGCAGCTCGAGACCCATAAATTGCTGTGGCCGATGCGTCTTTAAGCACACTCATGCTGGCAATGTCATTGGGGTTGATTACATTAAGAGCGTTTCGGGATCCCCCAACTCCGCCAGAATCCAACGGAATCCCGTCCACTACAAAGAGCGGATTGGAGTTCAAATTTAAGGACCCAATCCCACGAATTAGAATATTGGCTCCGTCCCCTGGCGCACCACTATTGGTAACAATAGATACTCCTGCAACTTTTCCTTGGATGAGTTGTTGTGCAGATACAACAGATCCTTTGGTAAAGTCTTCAGAACCGACCACATCTAGTGTACCAGTTAAATCCTTTTTTCGAATCGCGCCATAACCAATGATAACCACTTCGTCCAGTTCATTATCAGTTGAAAGACTTAGATTGATCTGGTTTTGTTCTCCAACCACTGCCGTGGCTGTTTTATAGCCAATAAAGCTGGCTTCGAGTGTTTGTCCACGATCAACACTTATGGAATAATTCCCGTTAAAATCTGTGGTCACTCCTTCGTCAGTTCCTTGAATGATAACCGAAGCACCTGGCAGTGGAGTGCCATCCTCGTCAGTAATTGATCCAGAAACCATTTGTTGTGCGTAAATCCCTGAGGAAATAGAGAGCACAGCAAAGAATAACTTTACTCTAAATAAATTTAGCATAATTTGGTTTTTATTGATAAAAAATCCACTTCTCAATCATCTAAGCTAGAAGAAATTACATAGTTGAACAAGCTCTCTTTTTAAAGATTTTTACTACAACGTGATAGTAGCCCAACTATAACGTTGTAGTGTTAATAACTTTTTTTTTTGAAGAATTATCATTTTAGAATACCTTAATTTTAACTATTCAAAAAAACAGCCCCCTTTTTTTTAAAAAATGAAAAAACGAATTACACTTAAGGGAATCGCTAAC
>CALITN010000034.1 GCA_938041595.1 uncultured Flavobacteriaceae bacterium
CGTTAATTTCTTGGGCTTCTGGTGCTGTTTTTCCTTTGGGCTTTACAAACTCAAGTTTTAGCACTGGTCGCCATTCGGAACTAACGAATAGCAGCTCTCCTCCTTCTTTGATAAAAGAATCTACTTTTTCTACTGTTTCAATCAAAAAGCGTTTTAGAAAATATCTGCCTTTCTCGGGATCAAAATATACAGCTGTGAGGGGTTTTTCGGGAATCCATTTCTCAAGAATCAGGGGTGTGCCGTCAAAATGAATTGCCATATCTGGGGTAACCGCTTTAGATTCGCCCCGTTCGTTCACGGTTAAAAGCTTATCATCACCACTAAAAGCCCCCACCCAGTCACCGCGTTCGTCAACATTCAAACGACTGATGGCTTTGTCGAACCAAATATCTCGGGGTTTGAGAGTAGAGACGCCTTTCTCCTTGAGTTCAATTTTTCGGATCCCGTATTTGGTTACAATATTGCCACGGACACCACGGCCTTTTACCTGAAGGTCTGCAAAGTCCAAATCCCATTTCAATTTTTTGATGCTGCCATTGTTGCGCAGGCTGATCGATACAATCTCTGCTTCCCCATTGGGATTGGCTGTGAAATAGAGCACTTCAGAACCTGGTTTCCCTTGAGTCAAATTGTACTTTTTATCACGAGTAATACCCGTAACAGCAAAGCGTTTGATAAAGGAAGTACCTCGTTTGCCGTCTCTGTAAATCATATTATAGATGGTGCGGCTGTCTTTTTTCTTAAATACAGACACATGGATGATGTCCTTTTCCACAAAGACTTTGCTATCCACCTTGACCACCATCATATGACCGTCTTTAGTAAACGCAATAATATCATCAATATCAGCACAATCACAGATATACTCGTCTCTGCGTAAGGAAGTTCCAATAAAACCTTCCTCACGGTTGACATATAATTTTTGATTCCGAACCACTACTTTGGTAGCGTCAACATCGTCAAACGCTTTGATCTCTGTCTTTCGGGCTTTGGACTTACCGTAGGTCTTAAGCAAATGCTCAAAATAACGAATGGAATACTCAATGAGGTTTGCCAAATTGTCTTTGACTGAAGCAATTTCTTCTTCGAGCGCTTCAATTTTCTGCTGGGCTTTGTCGATGTCAAACTTGGAAATCCTTTTGATTCGAATTTCAGTCAAACGAACAATATCCGCTTCAATAACAGCTCGCTTTAGATGAGCAATATGCGGCCTAAGTCCCGTGTCAATGGCCTCTATGACGCCTTCCCACGTTTCAACTTCTTCAATATCTCGATAAATTCTATTTTCAATGAATATCCGCTCTAAAGAGGCAAAATGCCATTGATTTTCGAGTTCCTCCAGAGCTACTTCCAATTCCTTTTTCAAAAGCGAAACGGTATTGTCTGTAGAGATTTTTAGCATTTCAGAAACCCCAATAAAATGAGGCTTGTTATCAATGATCACACAGCCTAGCGGCGATATGGAGGTTTCGCAAGAGGTGAAAGCGAAGAGCGCATCAATCGTTTTGTCGGGTGAAATACCATTGGGGAGATGCACAAGAATCTCAACAGCAGCAGCGGTATTGTCTTCAATCTTTCGAATCTTGATCTTTCCCTTGTCATTGGCTTTTAATATGCTGTCAATCAGACTCGTAGTAGTAGTCCCGTAAGGAATTTCTGTAATGGTCAGGGTGTTTTTGTCCTGCTGCTGAATTTTAGCCCGCACACGAACCTTTCCCCCTCGGTTTCCGTCGTTGTAGTTCTGCACATCCATTTCACCCCCAGTCATAAAATCAGGATAAATGGTAAACACCTTTCCTTTAAGATGTTGTATGGATGCTTTGATTAATTCATTAAAATTGTGTGGAAGTATTTTTGTGGACAAGCCCACAGCAATTCCTTCGGCTCCTTGGGCCAATAGCAATGGAAATTTGATTGGTAAATTGACGGGTTCCTTTTTGCGTCCGTCATAAGACAATTGCCAATCGGTTACTTTGGGGCTAAAAACCACTTCCAAAGCAAATTTGGACAATCGCGCTTCGATATAACGTGAAGCCGCAGCACGGTCCCCTGTAAGGATATTCCCCCAGTTTCCTTGCATATCAATGAGCAATTCCTTTTGCCCAATTTGAACCATAGCGTCGCTGATACTAGCGTCTCCGTGTGGATGATACTGCATGGTATGCCCTACAATATTTGCTACTTTATTATAGCGCCCATCGTCTAGGTCTTTCATGGAATGAAGGATTCGACGCTGGACAGGCTTAAGGCCATCTTCAATGGCAGGCACTGCGCGTTCCAAAATCACGTAGGAAGCGTAGTCCAAAAACCAATCTTGGTACATTCCTGAAACACGAATCAAGCTTTCAGCGGATCCGCTAGAAGTTGTTTCTGGGAATTCTTGTGGGGTCTCGTCCATTGGGTTTGAAGCCATATTTATTCTGCTACACTTTCCTCTAGGAGGTCTAGCTCTACTTTGAGGTTTTCAATTATAAATTTTTGTCGGTCCATGGTGTTTTTACCCATGTAGAACTCAAGCAGTTCTTCCACAGTAGTTCCCTTGTCGAGCATTACTGGGTCAAGCCGTATGTCTTCTCCTATAAAATACTTGAATTCATCTGGAGATATTTCTCCCAATCCCTTAAAACGAGTAATCTCCGGACTCCCTTTAAGTTTTTGAATCGCCGCGATACGCTCTTTTTCTGAATAGCAATAAATCGTTTCTTTTTTATTACGCACTCGAAACAAAGGAGTTTGTAGTATGTACAAATGACCTTCTTTGATGAGTTCAGGGAAAAATTGCAAAAAGAACGTAATCAAAAGAAGGCGAATATGCATTCCATCAACATCAGCATCGGTAGCGATTACGATATTATTGTATCGCAAATCTTCCATACTCTCCTCAATATTCAATGCAGCCTGTAGAAGATTGAACTCCTCATTCTCGTACACGATTTTCTTAGACATCCCATAGGAATTCAAAGGCTTCCCACGAAGGCTGAATACTGCTTGGGTATTGACATCACGGGATTTAGTAATGGATCCGCTGGCAGAATCTCCCTCGGTAATAAAAAGGGTTGAATCCAAGCGTCGGTCTTTCTTTAGATCCCCCAAATGCACACGGCAATCCCGTAATTTTTTATTGTGGAGACTGGCTTTTTTTGCTCTTTCACGTGCCAATTTCCGAATCCCAGAAAGCTCCTTGCGTTCTTTTTCTGCCTGGATAATCTTTCGTTGAATGGCCTCCGCTGTCACTGGATTTTTATGCAA
>CALITN010000035.1 GCA_938041595.1 uncultured Flavobacteriaceae bacterium
AAAAATCTCATTTTGAATTGCATCCCGTTTGGTAGAATATAGCTGTTCAGGGGTGTAGCGTCCTACTACAGAACGAGCTACGGCTCTTATCTAGTGAAAGCGGCGTGGGTAATGCCCCCATGTACCATGGTCAATCCGTAAGTAAAAAAGGAACGGACGAAGGGCTAACAGCCCTTTTAGGCCCCTTGTTGGACACCGTATTGGTTTGTACCATCACGGGGTTGATTGTCATCATAAGTGGTGCTTATCGGAATCCAGACCTAAACGGAATTGTCCTTACCTTGGAAGCCTTTCGTCGTCTCTTTTTTGGTGTTGGTGATGAACTCCTTCTTTTAATGGTTTTAGTGTTTGGTGTTTCAACCCTCTTTACCTATTCCTACTATGGTGTGAAATGCTTTGGTTTTTTAACCCAAACTCGTTGGGGTCATTATTACAACTACTTCTATATTGGGAGCATTATTGTCTCTGCTCTAGTTACTGTCGAGGTTGTCATTGGAATTATTGATTTGTCCTTTGCTTTGATGTGTATTCCCAACATGATTGCTATTCTCTGGCTTTCCAATCATGTAAAAAAAGAAATGAAGGCTCGGCAATGGATGTCATAAGATAAAAAACCCTTCCGATGTGCCATATTGAAAGGGTTAAAGATTCGCTTTATTGGTGATCCAAAGGCGGGGGTCCGGGAGGCATCAAGGCTTCGTACTGATAGTCGCCTTTGCGCTCTTTAAATTCGGCTTTCATCGCACTTCGCAGCTTGGTGTCGGTAAACATATCTACCAAGGACATCCCCAAAGCTTTGGTCGCATAGACCATTCCTTTGTGACCGATAGACATGCCACCACAGGCAACAACGGCCCATGAATGCCAAGGCGTTCCCTTAGGGGCTACTGTAACCCCTAGTCTAGCAACCGGAACAATAAAACTAACATCGCCCACGTCGGTAGAGCCCCCTCCGGGGTTTTCCAGTGTTTCACGCATGGGCTTGATGGTTCCGTCAATTCCAATTTTAGGTTTTTCCGTAGCCTCTTGAATTTGATAGGCAAAGGCTGTTTCCTCTTCGGTATAACTAAGATCGCCAAGGCGTTCTAGGTTTTTTTGGATGGCAGCTCCTCCCGCACGATTGGGGAGTACTTCGTGAATCCCAGAAATCAGGGAGATTTTATAATCCACATTGGCAAGAATTGCGGCTCCCTCAGCCATTGCTTTCACTCGTTCGTAAACTTCTTGCATTCCTTTGCGTTTGGTGTCACGCACCCGTACCCAAATACGAGAATAGTCTGGCACCACATTGACCACTTGTCCACCGTCTTGAATATGGTAATGAATGCGCACCGTAGGTTTTATGTGTTCGCGATAAGCATTGATCCCGTGTGTGTAGAGTTCCAAGGCATCGGAAGCACTGCGGCCATTCCATGGATCTCCAGACGCATGGGCTGCCTGTCCGAAAAACTCCACTTTAAAATCGACTAATGCTAAGGTCGTTTGAACATCCGCCTCGGTGTTGTCTGCAGGATGCCAATCCAAACACACATCCAAATCGTCAAACAATCCGGCTCGCGCCATCCATAATTTACCAAAAAACTTTTCCTCAGCTGGAGTTCCAAAAAACTTTACAGTTCCTTTTATTTTGCCTTGCTCAATTAGTTTTTTAACGGCTACAGCAGCCCCTAAACTAGCGGTTCCAAACATATTGTGACCGCATCCATGACCGGCACCCCCCGGAACCAATGGTTCCTTTTTTGGGCTTGCTTTTTGGGAAATTCCAGGCAGGGCATCGAATTCACCCAAAATTCCAATAATGGGTTTCCCCGATCCATAGCTGGCAACAAAAGCAGTAGGGGTCTCTGCTACGCCTTCTTCTACCGTAAATCCATTGGCCTTGGCATAGTCGATTAGGGTTTTTGACGATACTTTCTCTTGAAAGGCAATTTCGGCAGCGGCCCAAATCTTGTCACTTACTTCTATAAGATTTGCTTTTTCTGCTTCTACATTGGCAATCACTTCGCTCTTTAGCTTTTTAGGACTTTGTCCAAAAACAAGACTGGTACCAAGGAGTAATACTCCTATAAGACTACTTTTTTTCATTCACTGTATTTTTTAATTTATCAAGAACAAAGCCCTAGCGGCTTTTTAGAAATAGCGTTGGCAACAAAAAAACAAGACCCATGATCACATAGGGCGTGTCAATAAAATTGAGATTGGAATACATAATTCCTGCTACAGAAAAGCAAAGCACTGAAAGAACTCCTGTCCCGATACGCAACCCTATTTTCCAGTTCATGCTTAAATATATAAATAAGGAAATTAAATCCCTATTTTTAAAAAATGATTCGACTCTACTGTATAGGGCTCTTTGTCCTCGTTTTTGCGATCTTGGCCAATGCTTTAGCCAACCTATTGGGTATCAAAACATGGTATGACTTTTTGAATCTATTGATGGATAAAGAAAGTTCCCTCGCCAGTATTAGCCTTTTTGATTTTCTTTGGTTATTGATCCTCTATCCCTTGGTATTAGGTGGTAGTGCATGGCTAGGAGCTTGGATTCATGAACAAATCACACAATTATGACTAGTACTGTAATTTATGAAGGGCAACTCCGCAGCCGTTGTACCCACCTCCAATCCAACACCACCATTCTCAACGATGCTCCATTAGACAATCATGGCAAAGGAGAAGCTTTTTCACCCACCGATCTGTTGGCGACCGCCCTGGGTTCTTGTATGCTAACAATTATGGGGATCAAAGCCAACAATTTGGATATTGAGTTGGAAGGTACCAAAGCCAAAATCACCAAAATAATGGGTGATGCCCCCAGAAGAATTGTCCAAATTGATGTCGAAATTGAATTTCCGCAACGATGGGATAAAAAAACGCAAACACTCTTAGAGCGAGCCGCTACCACCTGTCCGGTTCATTATTCGTTACACCCTGACATTCAAAAAAACATCCATTTTATTTGGCCCTAGTCTTCGCTCCTTGGAGGCTCTTTTTTCGGGACTAATAGCACCACCAAAACCCCGATAAAACCAAACAAAAAACCAAGAATAAAACCGAAGGAGCGGCGTCTGCCCTTCCGTTCCCCTAAATAGGCCCCTAGGGCCCCTGTTGCCACCCCTAGAGCAAGGGTAAAATAGAAAAGTGATTCGCTCATTTTTTACGAGTTAATGGATGTGTAAGGTAAATAAGGGTGTAGCTCATCACACCCATCGGGCCCAAAAGAAAAGTGCAAAGCAAGGGTACAACTATCCAAAGATGCGGAATGTCTTTTTGCTGACTGTGGGTCACAATCCAGCAGCCCATCCAATAATCGAACGCCAAATAATGTAACCAGCCCGCTGCAGCTGATTCTGGAGTGGCCTCTTTAAAAAGTTTTAGAATCCCTTCCAAGCTGCTAAAATCGGCTTCTACCAAACCCCCAAAGCCAAATAAGAAATAAGCATAGAAAAAACTCAAGGCCAAGGGAATCCACGGATAAGCTATTAATGACTGGGTGATCTTCTGCCTTGGGAAGAATAGCAACAACCCCCAAAACAACAAGATTGCGGTATTGCAAATCGTAAATAATAGTGATGTCATCGCTTGTTTATCTTTGGTGTTTGCTCTCTAAAAATAGTAACTTCCCTTCAGATTAAAGCCAATGTTAGTCTTTAAAGATATTCAGGGCAACCGTGTAGATCCCCTGAGCCATACCATACAAAAAATAGAAAGCTTTCCCCATGTGGAAATTCACATCGGATCGGATTCTCAAAATTTGGGTAAAAAAACTATTTACTGTACCGTGATTGCCTATCGTTTTGGAAACAGAGGGGTTCATTATATCCTGAGTAAAAGCACACAACCCGTCATTCGGGATATGTGGTCACGGCTGTGGAAGGAAGCCGAATTGAGCTTGGAGGTTGCCGAATGGCTTACCCAGCAAATCAATATCAGAGTTGAGATTGACATGGATTACAACGACGATGAAAACTTTAAATCTAACAAACTGGTTTCGGCCACCAAAGGCTGGGCCAATTCTTTGGGTTATAAAGTAAATATCAAACCTTTTAACCAGATTGCCACCAAAGCGGCCGATCATCATTGCAAATAAATATGTTCCAAAAACCTATCGGATTGCTCACCCCACAGCCTATTGGCGAACGTTGGATCAAGGCCTTTGAGAAGGAAGCGCCAGAAGTCACGGTATTACTCAATAAAGCTCTTAGGGAGCCGTCAGAAATTGAGTTGTTGCTGGTTTGGAAACATCCCAAAGGCAGCCTTCAAAATTTCAAAAACTTACAACTCCTCTACTCGTTAGGGGCTGGGGTGGATCACCTTATGAGTGATCCCGATATTCCCAAAGACGTACCTATTTGTCGTATTGTAGATCCTCTTTTAGCCTTTTCTATGTCCAACTATATTGTTTATGCTGTTTTGGACTTTCAACGTCAGATGGACAAATACCGCCAGGATCAGCATCAAAAGATTTGGGATCACTATGCTGCACCCGAACGAAATATTCGTATCGGGGTGTTAGGCTTGGGTACTCTTGGGCAAGATGCGGCTTTAAAATTAAGAGGATTGGGGTTCGATGTAGCAGGCTATAGTCCTAGTCCCAAAAATATTCCAGGAATCGCTTGTCACCACAGTGACCAGCTTCCTGCGTTTCTACAATCGGTCAATGTATTGGTATGTACGGTGCCATATACTTCCGATACGCATGCATTGTTGAATACTTCCCTCTTCCAGCAACTTCCCAAAGGCAGCTACCTCATCAATGTTGCGCGAGGAAAAGTGCAGGTAGAAAATGATATTTTAGAAGCCCTAGAGACCCACCAACTCAGTGGCGCTTTTTTAGATGTGTTTGAAACCGAACCGCTACCAAAGGACAGTCCTTTATGGCATCACCCGAAAGTAACGATTACTCCTCATATTGCGAGTATCACAAAACCGGAAGCTGGAGTTCGTCAGATCGTTGCCAATTGGGAACGGGTTCAAAACAAAACACCGCTTGAGCATCAAGTAGATCTGCAAAAGGGTTATTGAAGCGCCTGCCCGATTCTATCACAACCGTAACGCACTACATCTGTTGTTGGACAACCCGTTTCGCGCTCAATCATTTCAATCATTTGCAATGCTTCTGCTTCATTTAGGGCACTCGTGTTTAAGGCAATTCCAGCCACTTTAGCCCGAGGATAGGTTCCACAAACGGTCACCAGTTGTTCATTGAGATGAATAAATTCTTTCAGCGATGGAATTTTTATGTGCTCTGGAAATTTAAGATGGGTTTTTTCAGCGCGATGACACAAGACCAAATGCGTAGGGCAACTCCCTCGCATCAAAGGAAGTGTCGCAGTACTCCCTGGGTGTAAAAGAGAGCCTTGTCCTTCTACTATTATCCACTCCTTTTCGCGATGAGAGAGTACCGCTTCTTCTACGGCTCCACAGGCCAAGTCCACTTTAAATGCATCCAAAGGAATCCCCTGACCCGTTAGCGTAATTCCAATTTGACCAGTAGCTACAAAGCCCGTATTTATTTTTTGTTCATGAGCCCAACGATACAATTCCAAACCTGCAGTCATTTTTCCAGCGGCCATATCGGTTCCCACA
>CALITN010000036.1 GCA_938041595.1 uncultured Flavobacteriaceae bacterium
ATGTACAACATCGACTCATCCATCTACGGGTTTGCACGTTCTTGTATGAACCGCGCCTTGGACAAAGGGTGGCCATTATATCTCTCTACTAAGAATACGATTATGAAAGCCTATGATGGTCGCTTTAAGGATATTTTCCAAGAGGTCTTTGATAATGAATTCAAAGATCGCTTTGAAGCTGCAAATCTGACTTACGAACATCGCCTCATTGATGATATGGTAGCTGCAGCCATGAAATGGAATGGAGGTTTTGTTTGGGCATGTAAGAATTACGATGGAGATGTACAATCCGATACCGTAGCTCAAGGATTTGGATCACTCGGTTTGATGACTTCTACCTTAGTAACGCCTGACGGACAAACCATGGAAGCGGAAGCTGCGCATGGCACGGTGACACGTCACTACCGTCAACACCAACAAGGTAAAGCCACTTCTACCAACCCAATCGCTTCCATCTTTGCATGGACACGTGGATTGGCCCACCGTGGAAAACTGGATGACAACCAAGCTTTAATTGACTTCTGTACTACGCTAGAAAGCGTTTGCATCGAAACCATTGAAAGTGGTAAGATGACTAAGGATTTGGCCTTATTGATTCATGAAAAAAACATGAACGAATCCCATTACCTTACCACCCAAGAATTCTTGGATGCCCTGAAAACAAATCTGGACGCCAAACTCAATTAAAAATCAAACGCTACTTCGGTAGCGTTTTTTTTTGCCCTATTTTAGATTATGGCATTTGAAAAAATTACCGAACAAGATTCGCACCATCAAGACTTAGAGAAAAAATCACTTGAAGAGCTCATTCAAGGGATGCAGTCTGAAGACACCGCTGCCGTTGCTGCTGTAGGGAAAGTACTCCCTCAAATAGAAGCCTTGATTGCACAAGTAGTAAACGCTTTTGAAAAAGGAGGCAGGCTGTTTTACATGGGAGCCGGTACCAGTGGTCGCCTTGGTGTTTTAGATGCCTCGGAATGCCCCCCTACTTTTGGAACCGATCCCTCTCAAGTAATAGGACTTATCGCTGGAGGTCAAAAAGCCCTTACGACAGCCGTGGAACAAGCCGAAGACAGCACCACCCAAGGCTGGAAAGATTTAGAGGCCTGTCAGGTCAACACCGCAGACATTGTCATTGGTATTGCTGCCTCTGGCACTACGCCCTATGTGGTTCATGCCTTAAAAAAATGTCAGGAAAACGGAATTGTTACCGGAGCCATTTGCTGCAACCAAAACGCACCGCTATCCCACTATGCCGACTATCCCATTGAAGTGATTGTGGGTCCCGAATTTGTGACTGGAAGTTCTCGATTAAAAGCCGGAACCGCTCAAAAACTAATCCTAAACCGAATCACAACCTGTAGTATGATTGCGATTGGGCGAGTCGAAGGCAATAAAATGGTGGATATGCAACTCACTAATAATAAACTCCATGAACGGGCATGTCAAATGGTAATGGCCCAAACCGGATTGTCCCATGAAAAAGCAGCACAGTTGCTTCAAGAACACCCATCCGTTAGACAAGCCGTAGCAGCCTATCAAAATCCATCTTAGTAATTTTGCTCTAACGCTTTTCAACTCATACGCTATGTTTTGAAGTAACCCATTAAATCTTGGAATCAGCAAATGAAAATCACAAATAGGGACCGTGAAAAATGCATCCATGGAAGGAGCAGATCGAAAAGAATACTCAAGATTTTATTGAAAATTTTGGAGTACTGACCGAGGAAGAACTGTATTGAAAACCCGATCCAAAAACTTGGAGTATTGCTCAAAACATAAGCCATTTAATACAGTTTAACAAAACCTATTTCCTGATTTTGGAATCAGCACAACCTAAAAGTGAGCGAAAAGTGAAAACCATTTCGATTTGGGAACCTGTCAAAAGTTCCATTGCTGAAGGAATCATTGACGAATTCAAACAGCACCAATCCGAATTGATCGGTGCAATAGAAAAAGCTACCGATTTGGCTAAAAAAGAAACCGTAATTTCTTCTCCGGCAAATAGATTTATAGTCTATCCAATAGACGTAGCGTTTGACATTATTGTAGCGCACGAAAAAAGACATCTAAAGCAATCTAAAAAAGTTTATCAGATCATAGTAGGGTTAAATGAAAAGTAAACGATGAACAGATAGCAAGGTTCAATGCCCAATCATTTCTTCATTATCTTTACCCTATGAACACAGAAATGCTTCGCAAAGGATTAAAACGGATGGCTGGGTTCATCGTCTTGGCGTTTACGGGACCGGTGTTTGTCTATCAGGCTTTTCAAAATCAAGGGCATTCCTTTTACTATCCTGTACTGATTCTAGGGCTACTCCTCTGTGGTCTCTCGATTGGATTGGGATTTTGGGGGATTCGTACCCTAACGTCGGGGTTGTTAGGACCGCGACCACGAAAGAAGAACTCCTAAATCGGGTTTGACAAGCCAATCGGAAGCCCTATCTTTGCACCGTTGTTTTACAAACCTATGATTGCAATCCGTTTTCCCGACCAAAGTGTCCGTGAATATACCGAAGGAACGACCGTTCTAGAAGTCGCCCAAAGCATTAGTGAAGGGCTTGCCCGTAATGTGCTTTCGGCCCAGTTTAATCAAGAAACGGTCGAAGCCGCGACCCCACTCACCCAAGATGGGGACCTCAAGCTTTTCACCTGGAAAGACCCAGAAGGCCAAACTGCCTTTTGGCACTCTTCGGCTCATATTCTAGCCCAGTCTATTTTGGCGCTCTATCCTACCGCAAAATTGACCATTGGTCCCGCCATTGAAAATGGATTCTATTACGATGTAGATTTCGGAGACGCAACCATCAGCGAAAAAGACTTAGCCGCACTAGAAAAGCAATTCTTGGCCTTTGCCCGAGAGAAGTTTGCCTTTCAAATGCGCCAGGTAAGCAAGGCCGATGCCTTGGCTTTTTACCAAAACGAAAACAATCCCTACAAGATAGAACTGATCGAAAACCTAGAAGACGGTAGTATTAGCTTCTGCGACCATTCCGACTTTACCGATCTCTGCCGCGGTGGGCACATTCCCCACACCGGTTTTGTCAAAGCTGTAAAACTCCTAAATATCGCTGGTGCCTACTGGCGTGGAGATGAAAACAATCCACAGTTAACACGTATTTATGGGATTTCCTTTCCCAAACAAAAGGAGTTGACCGAATACCTCCAACGCGTAGAAGAAGCCAAAAAGCGAGATCACCGAAAGCTGGGGAAAGAATTGGAACTTTTTACTTTTTCGCAAAAGGTTGGACAAGGCTTACCTCTTTGGCTTCCCAAAGGAGCTGCCCTTCGGGAACGACTCGAAAATTTCCTTAAGGAAGCCCAACGAAAAGCAGGCTATGAGCAGGTAATTTCACCTCATATTGGAAATAAAGAATTATATGTTACCTCAGGGCATTATGAAAAATATGGTGAAGATAGCTTCCAAGCCATAGAAACACCTGTAGATGGAGAGTCCTTTCTGCTCAAACCCATGAACTGTCCACACCATTGCGAGATCTATAACGCACGCCCATGGAGCTATCGCGAATTACCAAAACGCTATGCTGAATTTGGTACCGTTTACCGCTATGAACA
>CALITN010000037.1 GCA_938041595.1 uncultured Flavobacteriaceae bacterium
ATAGTTGGTGGATAGCCCACGTGTTTTTCATTTCTTTGTGATTCTCTTCTGGGAGTGGCATTTCGGTATCTTCCACTACATGTGCTAACTGGAAGACGAGACTTAGAATAAGTCCAGCGGTATAATGCATTACGAAAAATCCTACTAAGATTTTCCAGAAAGCAATATCTAAAGCCAAATACGGAATAACTAACCATCCGAGGAAATACAATATTTTAGTTACCACAAGTGTGGTCCAAAGTTGACGAGGACTTTTGGTTTCTGCCACACTTTTGTGATCTCTCAAATAGCGACGCATTTGACTAAAGTCAGAGACTAAAGCCCAACGAAGGGTTAATAATCCATAGAGAAATACAAAATAGAGGTGTTGGAAACGGTGGAACGGTTTCCAGGGTTGATGGACGGAGAACCGTAAGATCCCATTGGCATCGATATCCTCATCGTGTTCATGGATATTGGTAAAAGTGTGATGAAGGAAGTTGTGTTGCACCTTCCAGTTGTAGGAATTTCCTGCCAAAAAATAGATAGTGTCTCCCATAAGTTTGTTAATCCATGGCCTGGAAGAGTAGGAGCCATGATTACCGTCGTGCATTACGTTCATGCCAATTCCAGCCATCCCCAATCCTGCTAAAAAGCAAAGTCCGAGTTGTTGCCAAGCAGGCATGGACACCGTTAACAAAAGTAAATAGGGGACAACTAATAAGCCAATCATCACGACTGATTTCATGTGGAGTTGGAAGTTTCCAGTTTTCTTTAATTTATTTTTTTTGAAATGGGTGTTGACTCTCTTGGTCAGTTCTTTGTAAAAACCCTTTAAGTCTTTCCGTGGGAATTTTATATACATAGCATTGTTTATTATTACGAATGTAATAAAGATTGATAGGTTTACTACCTTTGAATTAAAATTCTTGGAACAACTTTTACATTATTTTACGAACCTTACAAAACAGCAACAGCAACAATACAAGGAAATGTTCTCTTTGTATGTTGAATGGAATGCTCAAATCAATGTAATTTCAAGAAAAGATATGGATGGATTTTATGTCCGTCATGTTCTCCACGCCCTTGCTATTGCAAAATATATTCATTTTCAAAAAGGAACGCGTGTATTCGACGTAGGAACCGGTGGAGGTTTTCCAGGGATTCCTTTAGCCGTTTTTTTTCCTAATGTCGAATTTCATTTAATTGATAGTATTGGTAAAAAAATAAAAGTCATCAATGCTGTAGTTAAGGCACTAAAACTCACAAATGTAATTACACATAACACACGCATGGAGCAGCTTCCTTTGCAGGCTGATTTTGTGGTTTGTCGTGCTGTGGCTCCAATGGAAACCCTGATGCATTGGGTGGGAGATAAAATCCAAAAGACTTCTTATAACAGCATACCCAACGGCTTGCTTTGTCTTAAAGGGGGTGATCTTTCAGAGGAATTAAGTGCCTACCCAAAAGCAAAAGAAACGGCGCTTAAAAAATATTTTTCCGACTCTTTTTTTGAAACCAAAAAACTAGTGTATCTACCGCATGAATAACTATTCTTTAGCTAGAAAAGGATAGCGGTAGTCTGTAGGGGTTACAAAAGTTTCTTTGATCAAGCGAGGGGATACCCAACGTAGTAAGTTGAAAACCGATCCAGCTTTGTCGTTGGTTCCGGAACCTCTGGCACCTCCAAAAGGTTGTTGTCCTACAACGGCTCCTGTGGGTTTGTCGTTAAAGTAGAAATTTCCAGCACAATTTTCGAGCGCGTCAAAAGCCTCTTGTAAGGCATAACGATCTTGAGAAAAGACGGCTCCGGTTAAGGCATATTCTGACGTTTGATCCACCAATTGAAGTGTTTCTGCCCATTGATCGTCCTGGTAAACATAAATAGTTACTATAGGCCCAAAGAGCTCAGTATTCATGCTAAAGTAGTTGGGATCTGTTGTCCGAACGACTGTTGGAGACACAAAATAACCGACGCTATTGTCGCAATCTCCTCCGATAATAATCTCTGCTTCGGTATCTTTTTTGACTTGTTCAATAGCACTTTTCAGGCGATCAAAGGCGCCTTTATGAATGACGGCTGTCATAAAATTTTCAAAATTCTCTGGAGATCCCATTTTGATGGTGGCGACTTCTTTTTTCACATATTCCAAAACATCATCTGCGATGGATTCTGGTAGATAGACGCGTGAAGCAGCGGAACATTTTTGTCCTTGAAACTCAAATGCCCCTCGTATGATTCCCGTGGCTACTTGTGCGGGAATGGCAGATGGATGGGCCACAATAAAATCTTTTCCACCCGTTTCTCCTACAATTTTAGGATAGGACTTATAGTTTTGAATATTGTTTCCGATTTTTTCCCAAATATTTTTAAAGACAAATGTAGATCCTGTGTAGTGTACTCCAGCAAAATCTGGTGAGGCCAAAACACGGTTGGTGACCATTTCGGGATCGCCCATTACCATATTAACAACACCATCGGGAAGTCCCGCTTCGCGGAAAACATCCATGACAATCTTGGCAGAGAAAATTTGGTGATCACTGGGTTTCCATACAATAACATTCCCCATCATGGCGGCACTGGCTGATAAGTTTCCAGCGATGGCTGTAAAGTTAAATGGAGAGATGGCGTAGATAAATCCTTCGAGAGGTCTGTATTGCAAACGATTCCACATTCCGGGACCAGACACAGGCTGATTTTGGTA
>CALITN010000038.1 GCA_938041595.1 uncultured Flavobacteriaceae bacterium
TGAAGATCCTGAAGGGATTTCATGGGAAGTGTTTTATACCTATGGGGAGACAACGTTTTATGGGAGTGGTGAAAACACCTAAAAAGCACCCGAATTGATGGAGCATTGCAAAGATCATAAACAACAAGCAAACAGTTGTTGTGGAACTCAATAAAACCATATTAAGGGTACGGGATGCTTGTTTCTATAGCGTGAAAATTTGTTAGAGATTTCTCCAATAACTCCAGATGGTAAGCGTCTAAATTCAGTTAATAAACTTAGCTATAAATCCTGGCTTTGATTCTTACTCAGGAGGCTTTTTTTGTACTTTAGAGAGGCGAAAAAACACCTATGACAATAGTACCCATTATTAATGAAAGCCCTTTTGAATTACCGGCTTACGCCACGGTTCAATCGGCGGGATTGGATTTGAGAGCCCACATCGAAAGTGCGATAACACTGGCTCCGCTAGAGCGAAAAATCATTGGAACAGGGCTAAAGATGGCTCTTCCCTCGGGCCTTGAAGCCCAGGTGCGACCTCGAAGTGGCCTAGCAGCGAAGTTTGGAATCACAGTATTAAATGCTCCGGGCACGATTGATGCGGATTACCGAGGCGAAATAGGGGTGATTTTAGTCAACCTTTCCAACGAGGCCTATACCCTCCAACCCGGAGAGCGAATCGCTCAACTGGTGATTGCTGCCTATACGCAAGTGCACTGGGAAACGACAACAGAATTGACAGCCACCAACCGAGGTAAATTTGGATTTGGAAGTACTGGAAAACAATAAGTTATTAACATTTTACTAAATAATTACTTGAAAATAATTGTTCCCATGGCTGGGCGGGGTTCTCGTCTTCGCCCTCACAGTTTAACCGTTCCTAAGCCGTTACTTCCGGTAGCCGGAACACCCATTGTAAACCAGCTGGTCTCAGAGATTGCCAAGGTGGTAGATACGCCCATTGATGAAATTGCTTTTGTTTTGGGAGATCCAGCCTATTTTGGTTCCGATGTCGAGCAGCAACTTACCGCTTTGGCTCATAGTTTGGGAGCGGAAGCGACGATCTATAGACAAGAGGAACCTTTGGGAACCGGGCATGCGATCATGTGTGCGGCCGATTCCCTATCAGGCCCAGCGGTAGTTGCTTACGCGGACACTCTTATTCGTGCGGATCTGACTCTCGATCCGAAAGCTGATGCTGTTATTTGGGTCAAACAAGTTGCGAATCCGTCGGCTTATGGAGTCGTACAACTCAATGATGCTCAACAAATTGTTGGATTGGTCGAAAAACCAGAGACCTTTGTTTCGGATCAAGCGGTGATTGGAATATATTATTTCAAAGACATTGGAATACTTAAGGACAAATTGACTCGTGTCGTAGACCGCCAACTCCTTCCCGGACAAGAATACCAGATTAATGAGGGCATCTTGGCCATGATGGAGGAAGGCTATCAATTTTACGCAGGTGTTGTTAAGGAGTGGATGGACTGCGGCAACCCACAGATCACTTTGGACACCAATTCCCAAATGCTAAAAATATTGGAGCAAGAAGAAGTTCCTCTGGTAGCACCTGATTTGGTAATGGAAAACAGCGAACTTATACCCCCTTGTTATATCGGAGAAGGCGTGGTGCTTAAAAACAGTAAAGTAGGTCCCTATGTAGCCTTGGGCGCAGGCACTCAGGTTTACAACAGTGTCCTTAGCCATTCTTTGGTTCAGCAACAGACAGAAATTCACAATGCACATTTGGAGCGGGCTATGCTGGGGAACAATGTGTATTTTGACGGTAAATTTACGGAAATCAGTATTGGAGATTATTCGACCCTAAAATGAAGCTAAAACAACTCTTCGGAATTCTTTTGCTTGGGCTATTATGGACCAGTTGTAAGTCTGTAGCGGTATTGCCTAGCAAAGCTCCAGTAAATAAAGTGGATTTAAAGCTGTTGAATAAGCAAATGAACAAGCAGCACCCTAAATTCACCCATTTGAGGGGTCGTTTAAAAGCTACTTATGACAATGGAAAAAACAAGCAGCAGGTGATTGTGAGTCTTCGAATGACACAAGATCAAAAGATCTGGATGAGTGCTAATATGTTGATCCCCATTGCCAAATTGATGATCACTCCCAAAGCAGTTCAGTTTTACGAGAAATTCCAAAAAACCTTTTTTGAAGGAGAGATAGATTTTATCAACCGTCAATTCAATACTCAGTTTGGGTTTCAAAATCTGCAGGATTTATTACTAGGAAAACCTGTGCTTGCCCCTCAAAAAGGGCGATGGAAACAAATCACCAATCCGATTGATTATGTACTAACTCCTCGAGGGCGTGTCAAGGACTTTCAGCCGACCTATTTTGTTGATCCGACAACCTTTCTTCTAAAAGAGCAGCGATTTGTTCTTCCTCAAGGACAACGGATACTATCATTTAAATATCCAGAATATCAAAAAGTAGGAGGGGAAAACCTTCCCAAGCGGGTGGAAATTTCCCTTTTTGATGGAAAGGAATTGTTGCAGTTGCAACTTGAGTTTTCCCGTTTGAATTTTCCTAAAAACATAACCTTTCCTTTTAACATCCCAGCCGGATACCAACCGATTTCGTTTTAAAAAATGTGGCGTTCCTTTCTCTTTGTATGTTTTTCCTGGGTTCTAAGCCAACCGTTGATAGGGCAAAGCACGGAGAACCGCCAAAAAGAGCTAGAAGCTCAGCGCCAACGACTGCAAAAAGAGATTAAGCAGATCAATAAGATGCTGTATTCCAATTCGTCCCAACGCCAAACGGCTTTGGGACAGGTAGAAGATTTGGAAGTCAAGCTCAACGTGCGTCAACGACTTATTCAGGTGAACAACCAACAAGCCAATTACCTGAATCAACGGATCCGAATCAACGAAAAAGAAATTTCTCAACTTCGTATAGCTATCGAAAAAGCCAAAACAGATTATGCCAAAATGATCCAAGAGTCTTACCAAAGCCAGTCGGAACAAAACCGACTGCTCTTTCTTTTTTCTTCGGAGAGTTTGCTTCAAGCCTATCGACGCATCCAGTATATGAAGCAGTATGCGCGTTTTCGCAAACGACAAGCCAAGGAGATTGCTGAGAAAACGGTTTTGCTTCAGGATTTGAATACTACTTTGATTGCGCAGCGTGAGCAAAAAGAAAAGCTGGTTGCGGAAAACCGACTCTCCCAGCAAAAGATCAAGAAAGAAAAGAGTCAGCAGCAAGCAATGATCCAACAGCTTAAACGAAAAGGCAAAAAGCTAGCCGCGCAGATTCACAAAAAACAACAACAAGCTGATGCCATTGATCGAGAAATTCAACGATTGATCCGAGAGGCCATTGCGGCATCGAACAAAAAAGCAGGGAAAAAAGCAAGTAGAGCCTCTTTTGCAATGACTCCCGAAGAAAAGCTAATTGCATCCAATTTGGAGTCCAATCGAGGACGCTTGCCTTGGCCGGTTGCTGAAGGGGTTATTACACAGCGTTTCGGAACACAACCCCATCCAGTGGTACGCACCACGATGATCAAAAGCACAGGAATTACGATTGCCACAGCACCCCAAAGCGATGCGCGAGCGGTGTTTGATGGTGAAGTGATGTCTATTTTAAGTTTTAAGGGGAGCAATCCCACGGTTTTGATCAAACATGGGAATTATATCACGGCCTACAAGAATCTTGGAAAGGTCTATGTAAAAAAAGGTGACAAAATCCGAACCAAACAATCAGTCGGACAAGTTTTTACCAATCCAGTGGATGGTAAAACCAGCCTACAGTTTAGCCTATTCAAAGCATCCAAACCTCAGAATCCGAAGTTGTGGTTAGCGCGTTTGTAAAAGGGGTTTCTTAGTTTTCCTCCAAATACCAAGCCTCCTCTTTGAGGGAGTACTTGATGAAAGAGAGTAAATTTAAGGCTTCGCGTTTGGACGTGTAGCGACCATAGGCAACGCGGTGCAAGCCCTCGGGATTTACAACAGCAAAAGCAGCGGAGTACCCTTGTGATTTAAGGTCTTCCAATTTGCGTTCGGCATTGGCCATGTCACGATAGGTTCCCGCAATAATGCTGTAGTAGGGTTGGTCTAAAGTAGCTGCTGCCTCGTCGTTGTTTTCATCTGCCGCTTCTGTTTCGTTGGCAGTCAAATTCAACTCAATTTTTGAAACGGCACCTAAGTCAAAGGTTGCTTTGGCCACATTGGACTGAATCCGTTTTTGAGCCATTTCTTGGTTTTTGGCACGTTCGTTTTCAAGATATTGCCCGCCAAAATAGTAGCCAGCCCCCGCTAGGGCGATTCCTAAAATACCAATAGCGGTATAGCGTAATACAGGAGAACCTCCGGAGGATTTATTTTCCTCGGGGGTAAACATAAAATTCTCGTTATTCTCTTCCATGATTGAAAAGATTTTTAATGGTTCTGTTTTTTTTGGTTCGGTCACTACAGGTGTCCGTGTAAACATCCGTAAACCAAACGCTTCTTTATCGTAATTTATTTTACCGTAAGGTATAAATTCTATCTTTTTTGAGCTATTCAGGCGCATTTCCCCCAAATCTCCTAGTATTAGGGGTTGGGTTTGAAGCTTTTGTTTCCATACAATAATTTCTTTTTCGATTGCGCGCAGGGCACTTTCGTAGGAAATATGCTGTTTTGTCGCCATGTATTGGGTGAGCACGCCGTCATTACTTTTTAACAAATGGTTAAATGTCAACTCTCGGCGAAAGGGACTGAAAACTCCCTGAGCATAGTCAATATGTACTGGAAACGAGCGTGTTAAAAAAGCCCCAAAGTCGGGAATGGTCACACATTCGTACTGGTATAATAGTTCTCGTAAATAATACGCTAAGCTCATAGACTCAAATGTAGGAAAACCCTTCCGGATTCAAAACGCGAAAAAATGAAAGTTCGTATTTTAGGATACCTCAAATTTTTATGAAACGACTGACTGCTTGTTTGACACTTCGTCTTCTGCTAGGAATTGGCTCGATTACAGCCCAAAGGCTGGTGGCTGCTTACGGCAGTCCAGAAGCTATCTTTGATTCCAAAATCATACCCGAACAGCCACCCAATGAGCGCCTTTTGACTCTATTGCGAAAGGGCTCGAAAGTCCAAAAGGAGGTTCAATCCATAGAACAGTGGATCCGAAAAGAGAAGCTTAGACCCCTTCTTTGGGGAACAGAAGAATATCCTCTAGCCTTAGCGCGCTGTCCTGATGCGCCGCTGGTTTTATTTTGTCGCGGCAATCTGTCTTGGGAGTCCCGACGCTGGGTGGCCGTGGTGGGGACCCGTCGTCCAAGCACCTATGGCGTCGAAAGCTGCCAGGCATTGCTAAAAGAACTAGCTCCTTTCCACCCCGTGATTGTTTCCGGGTTGGCCTATGGGGTGGATGCGGTGGCGCATAAGGCGGCATTAAAAGAAGGAATGGACACGGTTGCCTGTTTAGCTCAGGCCTTGGCCCTACCGATTTATCCGGCTCCGCATCAAGGCTTGGCAGAAAAAATCAGGCAACAAGGAGCTTTGGTTTCTGATTTTATTCCACAACAGGGTTTTGAACGAGGCCATTTTGTCCAACGGAATCGGCTGATTGCAGGGCTGTGTCAGGCCACTTTGGTTATTGAATCGGGGGCTACAGGAGGGAGTTTAATCACAGCCAATTTTGCCAGTCAATACGACCGAGAATTGTTTGCGCTTCCTGGACCGGTGCACTCTGCGAAAAGCAAAGGCTGCCATTCTCTGATACAATTGCAACAAGCACAATTGTTAGACTCCATAGATATTGTAGTAGAAACCCTGGGTTGGGGAAACACAAAAAAAACAACGCAACAAAACCTACCTTTAGACCTAAGCGAAGCTGAGGAAAAGGTCTATCTTTTTCTTTTGCAAAAGGGAAAACAAGATTTGGATTTTCTGGCCAAAAGTCTAGCGCTTACCATTTCAGAAACGGCGATTTTATTGATGCAATTGGAGATGAAAAAGCGGTACGCCCTTTGCCTGGCAAATGTTTTGAGGTGCGTTAGTACCCAACTTTGTTTCGGACTCTTAAGAGCACCTCGTTGGCTATGGCGCGTGCACGATCGGCTCCTTTGGCAAGGCTGATTTCAATTTCTTGAGGGTGCTCCATAAAGTAGTTAAACTGTTGGCGTTCTTTGGCAAAACGTTCTAAAATAAGCTCATATAAGGCTTGCTTGGCATGACCATATCCCATCCCTCCAGCGAGGTATTCCTGGCGGAGGACTTGTGTTTGTTCTTTGTTTGCGAGCAGTTCATACAAGGCAAATACATTGCAGTTGTCTGGGTCTTTGGGATCCTCCAAGGGCGTGCTATCTGTTTGAATTTTCATCACCTGTTTGCGTAGCGCCTTATCATCCAAAAAGATATTGAGGGTGTTTTCTTTGGACTTGCTCATCTTTTGACCATCGGTTCCGGGGATGTATTGGGTTTCGTTTTGAACAGAAGCTTGAGGAATGACAAAAGTTTCACCCATCAGATTGTTAAATCGCGCGGCCACATCGCGGGTCATTTCCAAATGTTGGAGTTGGTCTTTTCCCACAGGCACTACTTCGGCATCGTAGAGCAATATATCCGCGGCCATCAGCATGGGGTAGCTAAAAAGCCCGGCATTAACATCAGCCAAGCGATCGGCTTTATCTTTAAAAGAATGGGCCAAGGTAAGTCGTTGATAGGGGAAGTAACAGCTAAGGTACCAGGTAAGTTCTGTGGTTTGGCACACATCGCTTTGACGGTAAAAAATCGTTTTTTCTGTATCCAAGCCACAGGCCAACCATGCTGCGGCGGTGGCGTGGGTGTTTTCTCTGAGAATTTCTCCATCCTTAATTTGCGTTAGGGAATGCAGGTCGGCAATAAAGAGGAAAGATTCGTCTTGCGACGCTTTGGCCAGTTCAATAGCTGGTAAAATGGCGCCTAAGAGGTTGCCTAGGTGGGGGGTTCCAGTAGATTGTACGCCCGTGAGAACTCGTGCCATAGCAGTGGTTTGTGTTTGTGGTGTACAAAGATATTTTTTTTGGGCGGCGCACCCAAAAGGGAGGCTCCCATTTGCAAAAAAAACCTACTTTTAGGTCAATGCGACGCATTCTTTTAATTCTTTGGCGTATTTGGTTTTACACCCTTGCGGCCATACCGGTTTTGGTGCTGTTTCCGCTCCTAGCCCTTTTGGTGTTTTTACCCAATGGCTACCCCTATTTATTTTGGATTGCTCGAAATATCTGGGCGCCCTTTATTTTGACGGGGATGGGTTTTTGGACTCGTATCCAAAATACTTCTGGAGCCCAACCCCAAAAGAGCTATCTATTGATAGCCAACCACACAAGCTATATCGATCCTTTTTTGATGCTCCGGGCTTGGAAGACTCCCTTTGTGTTTGTGGGGAAAAAAGAATTGGTGGAAATTCCCGTGTTTGGCTTTATCTACAAGCGAGCCGCCATTATGGTGGATCGTTCCGATAAGAAAAGTCGTTTTGCTGTATATGGATTGGCCGAAAAAGTGATTCATGGCGGGTATAGTGTCTGTATTTTTCCAGAAAAGGACTATTTGGACGAATCCAAATTATTAAACGAATTCAAACGCGGCGCTTTTAAGTTGGCCATTGAGCACCAATTGCCGGTCTTACCGATGGTTTTTTACGATCCGAAGCGGATGTTCCCTTGGTACACCACCTATGGTTTTCCAGGTCCTATGCGCGTTTCCATTTATCCGCCATTGCCAACAGAGGGATTGACGGAAAGTGACATTCCAGAACTACAGCAAAAAGCCCATAATTTTATCAAAGACAAATTATTGTCTGACCCCAAGCAGCGTGCCCTAGAGGCACTCGCCAAATGGGAAGCGCTTCATTCCTAAGGAAGATAGATTTCTCCTTTTAAATACAGCCGCGCCTGCCCACCAATACGCACTCGATCATCTCGATGTTCACAGTCCAAAACCCCGATGCGTTTCGAGATTTGTCGGGCTTGCAGATGCTTTTTACCCAATTTGGGGGCCCAAAGGGGAATCAAGGAAGTGTGGGCTGAGCCCGTTACATAGTCTTCATCAACTCCTGTTTGGGGAGCAAAAAAACGCGAAACAAAATCGACGGAGTCTCCTGGGGCAGTAACAATCAATCCTCGTTCACCGAGTTGTTTTATCCAACGCATATCCGGCTGGAGGTCTGCCACGGCAGTCTCGTTTTTCAGAACCACAATAAAATCAGTTTCTCCCTTCCAGTATTCGATGGGTGCGACTCCCAAACCTTCTAAGGCCCCTTCGAGAGGGGCGATGGGCGCAATGCGATCCGTGGGGAAATTGAGAAAAAACAGCTCTTCTTCTTGGGTGACGGAAAGCACTCCTTTGGACAACGTTTGGAATTTCAGAACCTTTTTGGGCACTTTTAGAACCATTTTAAGCACAAACGCAGCAGCAAGGGTGGCATGACCACAGAGGTCTACCTCTACATCGGGGGTAAACCAACGGATGTGGTATTGGTCTCCATCGGGAACGACAAAAACCGTTTCGGCCAGATTGTTTTCATTGCCAATAGCTTGCATTTGGGTGTCTGACAACCACTGGTCTAGGATACAGACCGCGGCGGGATTACCCCCAAAAACACGATCCGTAAAGGCATCTACTTGGTAAAGAGTCAGCGTTGGCATGGGCTATTCTTCCACAACCTTAAGCGCATTTTTGATTTTGTCCTCCAGTTCCTCCATCAGTTCTGGATTGTCTAGCAAAAGGGTTTTGACAGCGTCGCGGCCTTGCCCTAATTTGGTGTCTCCGTAGCTAAACCAAGACCCACTCTTTTTGACGATTTCATAGTTGACACCAAGGTCGATAATCTCTCCTATTTTCGAAATCCCTTCACCATACATAATGTCAAACTCTGTGGTCTTAAAGGGAGGGGCGACTTTATTTTTCACGACTTTCACGCGGGTTTTGTTCCCCAAGACTTCTGCATCGGCACTTTTGATCTGTGTAGAACGACGAATATCCAAACGAACAGAGGCGTAGAATTTAAGCGCGTTTCCTCCTGTAGTTGTTTCAGGATTGCCAAACATCACTCCGATTTTTTCACGAAGCTGGTTGATAAAGAAAACGGTACAATTGGTTTTGCTGATGGAAGCGGTGAGTTTGCGCAGTGCTTGCGACATCAAACGGGCATGGAGACCCATTTTGGAGTCTCCCATTTCCCCTTCGATTTCACTTTTGGGTGTCAATGCGGCAACAGAATCAACAACAACAATATCGACCGCTCCA
>CALITN010000039.1 GCA_938041595.1 uncultured Flavobacteriaceae bacterium
GCGGAAGAAGAAATCGTTTTGGATCTTTTGAAAAAAGAAAGCCCCGTTGCACTTACAGTGCTAAAGGAAAATACTGGCTTGAGCAACAAAAAATGGGACTCGGGCATAAAAGGATTGACAGCCAAAAAATTGGCGAGAGTAACCAAAGACGATACAGGGCTTTGGGTTAACTTTATCTCTTAAATGCGATAAGCCATTCAATCCACCTTATAAAGAGGCTCGCTTTGGTTTCGTTTATTTGGTTTTCAACCAGTCCTCAAAAGCCGTTAGTGTAAAGGCTATGTCTTGCTCTGTTAAGGCATCATTTAAGAAATAACTTTCAAAAGCAGAAGGGGGAAGATAGACTCCACGTTCCAGCATCCCGTGAAAATAATTCTTAAAGTGGTCGTTATTGCCCAAGGCTGCAGTTTTAAAATCTACCACTGGCCGATCCGTAAAATGAAGAGAAAGCATTGATCCCAATCGGTTAATCTGATACGGCAAGCCTTTTGTTTGCAGCAAAGTGTGCATTCCTTCTTCCAACTGGGCACATTTACGATCCAAACGCTCGAACAGTTCAGGCTGGGTCTGAAGATGGTGTAGCATGGCATAGCCCGCAGCCATCGCCAGCGGATTGCCACTTAAGGTCCCTGCTTGATAGACCGGCCCCAATGGAGCCAACTGTGCCATAATTTCTTTCCGAGCGGCAAAAGCCCCAACGGGCAATCCGCCACCCAACACCTTGCCATAGGTGGCTATGTCAGCATGAACACCAAGGCGCTCTTGCGCTCCTCCGGGGGCTAATCGAAAGCCCGTCATTACCTCATCAAAAATCAACAAGGCGCCAAATTGATCGCAGAGACTTCGTAACCCTTCTAAAAATCCAGCTTTGGGAGGAATACACCCCATATTACCGGCCACTGGCTCCACAATAATGGCGGCAATGGTTTCTGGATGCTGCTCGAACTGCCGCGTCACACTTTCCAAATCGTTATAATCTGCTAAAAGCGTATCTTGCGCCGTTCCTTTGGTAACCCCCGGACTGCTGGGAGCCCCGAAAGTGACAGCACCACTCCCTGCTTGAATCAAAAAAGCATCAGAATGACCGTGATAGCATCCGGCAAACTTGATTAATTTTTCTCGTCCTGTATATCCACGAGCCAAACGAACCGCACTCATACAAGCTTCCGTCCCAGAATTCACCATTCGAATCTGATCCATATTTGGAAGCATCGACACCGCCAATTCGGCAATTTGAGTTTCCAATTCGGTCGGCATTCCATAAGAAGTGCCTTTATCCGCACGTTCTTTGACCGCTGCAATCACGGGTTCAAAGGCATGCCCTAAGATCATTGGTCCCCAACTGGAGATATAGTCAATTAGGCGGTTGCCGTCTTCATCATAGAGATAGGCTCCCTTCGCATAATCAACAAAAATAGGGGTGCCACCCACGGCTTGAAAAGCTCGAACCGGGGAGTTGACCCCCCCAGGAATCACATTTTGAGCCGCTTGAAAAAGGGCACTACTTCGTTGGTATTGCATATTAATCGAGTTGAGGGAGGGTTAATTCCTGCCCGGGATAAATGGTATTATTTTTAATCTTATTGATTCGAACAAGTTCTTTAACTGGTATTTCGTATTGTCGAGCAATACTGTAAAGTGTGTCTCCTTTTTGCACCGTATGGTAATTTTTCGAAGGGCGATATTGCACTGTGGGTAATGAGGTGCGTTTTTTCATTTTTACCTTTTTATCAAAACGATCCAATTGGTAACGCTCAATCAAGCGGATTAATTTTTGTGGATATTGGGGGTCTGTGGCATACCCTGCTTTCTTCAAACCACGAGCCCATGCCTTATAATTGGTGGGGTTTAATTCAAATAGAAAAGCATAGCGACTGCGTCTTGATAAAAACAAGGAATGATCGCGATAGGAAGTAAAAGGGTTTTGATAGACCCGAAAGCACTCGCCCTTTCGATCGTCATCGTGGTAAATTCGCTTACCGCTCCAATCCTTATGGCACTTAATACCAAAATGATTGTTAGCCTCTCTTGCCAAACGACCGCTTCCATTACCAGATTCCAGTAGGCCTTGTGCCAGAGTAATACTGGCCGGAATCCGAAATTCTGACATTTCTTTTTGGGCTACAGGGCTAAATACTTCAATATAATGAGCAATGCGCTCGGCCGTGCTTTGCTTGGGATTGTATTGAAATTGATTTTTAATTGTTTTGGAGGGTGGCTTAGATGCTTTGCCTTGTCGGTTTTGATCTGCTTTTGAATTCGCTTGCACCTTGGAGGAAGTAGTGGTTGTGTTGATTCGTACTTTTCGCGCCCCACAACCAGTCAATGCAAGGGAGAAAATCAGACACAAGAGTAGTTGAGCAGGGGAAGTCCCTTTTGTTGATTCCGCTGATTGAATCCGGTAAGTCCTTGCAGCCCCCCACTGTGAATAATCAAAACGTTTGTTCCCCATTGCCATTGATCTTTCTTTATGAGGTCAAAAATACCAAAAAGCATTTTCCCTGT
>CALITN010000040.1 GCA_938041595.1 uncultured Flavobacteriaceae bacterium
GGTTATTATTTGCACATTAGCCCTGGAAATAGCTTTGTAGCCGGAGGTTTTTGGAATCCTAACAAAGAAGATTTATTTCGTATCCGAAAGGAGCTTGAGGTGGATGCAGAAGAATACAATCGAATAGTTGAAGAGGCCACCTTTAAAGCCGTATGGGGAAGTAATGTAGGGGAAGGAGTGAAAACAGCACCCAAAGGGTTTTCAAAGGAGCATCCCAATATTGAGTTGATTCGCTTCAAGCAGCATTTGTTCAGTCATCGTTTTACTGATAAGGAAGTATTGGAAGCTGATTTCCCAAATAAAGTCGTTCGCACCTTTCAGGCCATTCGTCCGTTTTTTGATTATATGAGTAATGTCTTAACGACGGATCTCAATGGTGAAAGTATTTTATAATTATTATTTTATGTTTATAAATCCCTCTGTTTTGAGACCCCTTTGGGTGGTCGTTATGTTGCTTTTTTTTCAAAGCTGTGGACTGCTCCGTAGTAAAAAATCCATTGATCTGGCTGAAATTGTTGTTGAGATGGATCTTCGAGAAGTTAAAAACGATCAGCTTACGGTTATTGTTGATCCCCTCTATCGTTTTACAGGTGAGGTAAACTTCTATTTGCCCAAGGTAATTCCAGGTACTTATGAAAACTCGAATTTTGGTCGTTTTGTGAGTGATTTAAAGGCTTTTGATAAAAAAGGAAACCGTCTAGAGGTAGAGAGGACAGATACTAATTCATGGCGGATTCCGGAAGGGGACAAGCTCGATCGAATATCCTATAAGGCAGATGATACTTTTGATGGAAACAGAGGTGCAGACATCTATCCTATGGGAGGAACAAAGATTGAAAAGGGAAAAGTCTTTTTGTTGAACCTTCATGGATTTGTAGGGTATTTCGAAGGGGCCCAGGAGTGGCCTTATAAACTAATTATTGACTCTCCAGAAGATCTCCAGCCCTACACAGCAATGCGTACGGAACTTCGAACGAAAGAGCGGGATATTTTCCGAGCGAACCGTTACTTCAATATTATCGATGATCCTATTTTATATACTCAGGACAATAGTATCTCTTTTGAATTGGATGAAATTGAGGTAAATCTTGCAGTGCATTCCCCTAATGGGCGCTATCAAGCCAAAGATTTCGAAGCCACAATGAAGGATATGATGCAAGCTCAAAAACGTTTTTTGGGAGCCGCTAACACCACAGAGAGCTATGATATTTTACTGCTTTTAATGAATGAAAGTGAACTAAATCACTTCCAAGGAATCCAAGGTGCTTTGGAGCATCATCGCTCGACAACGGTCGTCTTTTATGAACTTATTGAATTCGAACAACTCAAAAAATACATGATGGATGTTGTTTCGCATGAGTTTTTTCACACTTTGACTCCTTTGAATATTCATTCAGAACAGGTACACAATTTCAATTATAATGAAGGTGTAATGTCCCAGCATTTATGGATGTATGAAGGCACAACAGAGTATTTTTCGCATCTTTTTCAAGTGCAAGAAAAACTGATTGATGAAAAGGAATTCTATGACCGGATACTACTTAAAATTGAGCGATCTAAAGGCTATAATGATAGTATGTCTTTTACTGAGATGAGTACCAACATTGTTGATGAGCCTTATCAGAGCAATTATTCTAATGTCTATCAAAAAGGAGCCTTGATTAATATGTGTTTGGATCTTTTGATCCGTGAAACGACCCAAGGGGAAAAAGGGATTTTGAATATCCTCCAGAAATTGGCTCAAAAATACGGAGTTGACAAACCCTTCGAAGACAAGGCTCTAATAGAAGAAATTACGGCTATGACATCAGATGCTGTTGGTGCTTTCTTCAAAAAACACGTAGTAGGGAATACTCCTATTGATTACCGTATTTTCTTTGAAAAAGTAGGGCTGCATATTACAGAAGAAAAACCATCAGAGGGAATGGCTGCCTCCATTCCTGTTTTACGTTCCGTAGCGTCGCCCACCTCCAATCAATTAGTCCTCCGGGCTGCATGGTTGCAAAATGCAAATTGAGATCGAACCACAATCGGCAACTATTTTTTAGGCTGTCTTGCTAAGAGGCGAATCAAACAATTGCACCTGGTCCTGTAAACGCGCCATGATCATTTGCATCAAGCGCTTATTAAGGGCAGAAGAATTTTTGGTGTATTCCAGATACTCGATAACAGTAAACTGACCAATAACCATTCCCTTTAGAGCGTTGCGGAATTTTTGATCTTTAAAAAGGGCATTTTCCATGTAGGCCATACGTTTGTCCAAGCTTAGATCATAAAAGACTCCTTTGTGTTTTTCAATATAATTGCGAAAAACAGCAATAAAAAGTGGGTTTTGCAACTTCAGAATAGGGCGGAGGGTTTCGTTCTGAAATCGCTCTTCTGTCCCCATTTGATCAAAAATTTTAGTCTTTTTTATCTCAGGACGTATCCTCAATAGATCATTTGGCCGGTCGTTCATGTCTATGGTTTTACTCAAAGTTAGCAGACAAGAAGAGAGGAAACACCGCAGCATAGAATTAGAAATAAACAATTTTATAAACAAAAAAGAAGTCTTGAATGCTGTTTGTCTGTGTTATATTGATGATTCTTTTCGGATAAATAAAAAAATTAGTGTTTTTGTTTTTACTTCCCAAACACATTGTATTTAAAGATTAATAGGTTGTAATGACACTTTAAATATAAAATCGGATCGTCAAGAGACATTCCACTTTTGATTTTTGAATTTTCTATATTTGCATAGTGATAAGAATATTTCTTTCTGTTCTATTATGCACTGTGCTTATGGCTAATCCTGTAAGTCACAGTTTTTCTTTTCATTATTGTAGTGGGCATCTGGTTTCAGTAGTAAGTGTTTTTGAGTCTTACAAAGGCTGTGAAATGGAATCTAAAGTAGCTGAAGCCCATCACGAAGGACCTATATTTCAAACCGACTGTTGCCAAGATGTCATTTTAGTGCCACAAGTTGATGAAGATTTTTCCTATTCTTCAAACAGTACAACGAAATTTGATTCATCTAATTTTCTTACAAATCAGGCGCTTAGTTGTGATATTGTTCCGATTTCGAGAGATGCGCTTGGTGTGGAGAATTTACCTAGGCCACCAACGCTTATTTTTAAACGCTACAAGCGTTTCCAGCAATTGCTTACATATGGTTAAAAGAATCTATTGATCCACCTCAATCAATTCATTATTCTTTTAATACCTAAGTTCATGAAATCAATTTTATCCTTATTTCTTCTGCTCATTACGAGTAGTCTATTATCTCAATCCCAACAACTGAAAGGGCGTATTGTTGCCAAAGAGGGAAATGAAACCATCGCCATTTCAGGAGCCAATATTTATTGGCAAGACACCACAATAGGAGCCATATCTGACGAAAAAGGGGTTTTTGAAATGCCTTTTTTAGGAGCTACTAATAAACTAATAATCAGTTATTTAGGATACAAAACAGACAGCCTTGACATTCCGATTAATAAAATGTTAATCCACTTCCTGAAAGAGGATGAAGGCACCTTTTTGGATGGTGTAACAGTTACAAAAGGAAGAAAAGCCCTTCAAAAATCCTACTTGGAAGCTCAGAATATTATTCAGGTAAACAGCGAAGAATTGTTAAAAGCGGCCTGTTGTAATCTTTCTGAAAGTTTTGACACCAATCCGTCCATTGATGTCAATTTTTCTGACGCCCTTACGGGAACCAAGCAAATTCAAATGCTAGGATTAACAAGTCCTTATATTCTTTTTGCAGAGGAAAATATCCCAAGTGTTCGTGGGGCGGCTCAAGCCTATGGTTTAACTTTTACTCCAGGGCCTTGGATTGAGAGTATACAAATAACTAAGGGGGCCGGAAGCGTGGTCAATGGATTTGAAAGCATTACAGGTCAAATTAATACTGAGCTTTTAAAACCATTTACTGCTCGTCCTTTGTTTCTAAACCTGTATAGCTCAGCCAACGGAAGGGTAGAGGGGAATGCGCACTGGACACAAAAAGTAGGGAATCGTTGGCATACGGGGCTCTTTGTCCATGCCAATCAACGAACCCAAAAGACCGATCGTAACAACGATGGTTTTCTTGATATGCCCTTGGCCGAGCAGCTCAATCTGTTACACCGCTGGCAATATACCGACACTGAAAGGGGATGGGTAGGATTTCTAAATCTTAGAATGATGGCCGATGAAAAACAATTGGGGCAATTATCGTTTGCACCCAACTTAAGCGATACGCCTTTTTGGGGGAGTCTTCTGGAAACCAAGCGCTGGGACAGTGCTTTGAAAATAGGAAAAGTCAATCCTACCTTATCCTATAGGAGTTGGGGGCTACAGACAGCTTATAGTAAACATCAGCAAGAATCTTTCTTTGGCAAACGAAACTATGACATTGACCATGAGAGTGCTTATCTAAACCTTTTGTATAACAGCATCATTGGAAATACGAATACAACCTTTAAAACAGGTGTTAATGCGACCTATGATGCCTATGATGAATTGGTGGATGATAAAAGCTGGAAACGGATTGATCGCAATCTGGGAGCATTTATTGAAGTGAGTAGTACTTCGGAAAAATTGAACTGGACAGCAGGCTTGCGCGTGGATTCGCATAACAACCTAGGGAATTTTATCACCCCTCGAGGACATTTGCGTTATACACCGTTTGAAACAGTAATTCTAAGAGCTTCCGCAGGACAGGGACGCAAAACAGCTAATATATTTGCCGAACAACAAAAACAATTTGGGACCAATCGTCAGATCAATATCCAATCCCAAGGAGGTGCTTTTTATGGCTTAGAAGCAGAAAAAGCTTGGAATTATGGGTTGAGTTATCGTCAGATTCTGCTTCGTGGTGCACAGCAAGCCGACATCACCTTTGATTACTACGTAACAGATTTTCAAAATCAAGTAGTTGTAGACTGGGAAACCCCAGGGCAAATTGATTTTTACAACCTTCAAGGGGATAGTTTCGCTAAAAGTTTTCAGGTAGCAGTAGATTACACCCCCGTACCACAATGGAATCTTCGCTTAGCGTATAAAAATTATGCTGTCGAAACCCAATACAAAAGCGGTCAAAAACAACTGCCCTTGCAACCTAAAAACCGATATTTTATCAATGTTGGATGGGAGAGTAACCCTAGCCTAAAAAACCGTCAATGGCGATGGGACTTAACATGGCACGGATTGGGGAAACAACGATTGGTCGCCAGTCCAAGAGATGGTGCTGGTCGCTGGACTCCTGCCTACAGTTTGCTTAACAGTCAACTAACACGAGTGTTTTCAGAAGCCTTAGAAATCTATGTAGGAGGGGAAAACTTGGGTGATTACCGTCAAGTCAATGCCATCATTGCGGCCAATCAACCTTATGGTGCCCTTTTTGATAGTGCTCAAATTTATGCCCCCGTTTTTGGGCAAATGGCCTATATTGGAATGCGCTGGAAATTAAATAAGAATAAAGATGAAAAATAGAATTTTAACAATCGGGCTGCTGTTACTAACCGTGAGTTTGGGGACGGCACAAACAAAAGGTTCAAAAACCGAAAAGGCTGAGTTTATCGTAAGCGGCAACTGTGAAATGTGTAAAAAGCGAATTGAACAAGCCAGCCTTTCCGTTAAAGGAGTTAAAAAGGTAGAATGGGATATTCCTTCAAATGTTTTAAGTGTTATTTATAACGCCAAAAAGCAAGATATTTATGCCATACACGAAGCCATTGCCGCAGCTGGGCACGATACCGATCGCACCAAGGCACCAGAGGATGTGTATGCATCTCTGCCGCTGTGTTGTTTGTATGAGCGTGAGCAGCAGTAAAGTGAAGCCTATACCTGCTAAGTTTAGGATAAATAAACATACTGAATATTCCTATAATTAATATTATGTTAAATAAGAATTTAACTATGCTCTACTTTGTTGTTGGGAATAAACAAAGTAATTTGTAAAAAAAAATCACTTATGTCATTACTTAAAAAAATTCTTCTTAGCCTCTTTGTTTTTTTAATAGTAGTAACAGGTTATTTCACCTACGTATTATTTATCAACCCAAAGAGTCCTTTGGGAACAGCGGAAATCCAAAAAGGAAATTTAAACCTTAGTGTAAGTTATTTTAGGCCCTTCAAAAAAGAGCGTTTGATTTTTGGAACGGCAAAAGAAGGTGCCTTGGTGCCCTTTGACACTTATTGGCGACTCGGTGCCAATATGTCAACAAAATTCGAAACAGCGTCCCCTATCTCTTTTCATGGCCGTCAATTAGCCGCAGGTGCCTACCGTATGTATGCGATTCCTTATGCTGATCATTGGATTTTGGCATTAAATTCAGAGGTTGGCGCTTTTGGGTATTATCCACCAGACTACGCCAATGATGTGATGCGGGTAAATGTTCCTACACAAAATGGTTCCGCCCCAGTAGAGCAGTTTACCATCGACTTTGTTGAAGACTCTACAGGGGTTTCTATGCGGATGCGCTGGGATACAACTGCTGTTTTAGTTGGTATTAAATAATGATTCGCTGGATCCATTGGAAGAATTTCTTCCGTGCCATTCTTATTCTTGCACTGCTAACAGCTTTTTCCTATGCTGCTTTGGATTTGATTCAAACCAAAAACAATCGCATGGATATAGAGGATTATGAGCCCAAGTCCACCTTGGTGGTCCCTGAAACGCTTTTAACTCGGGCCAAATACCCCTTTGTGGATGTCCATAATCATCAATTTGACATGCCTTTGAAAGATTTGAGCAAACTCACAATGGAGATGGATCGTCTCAACATGGGTTTTATGGTGAATTTGAGTGGTTTTCGGGGACTTTATTTGCAACAATCTCTCAAAAACGTTCAGGAGAATGCCCCTACTCGCTTTGGTTTGTTTCTCAATATTGACTTTGAGGCGATTGACGAAGCTGATTTTGCGGTCAAAAACATTGAGTTGATCCAAAAGGCCGTCGCTGACGGGGTAATCGGACTAAAGGTATATAAATCCTTAGGATTAACAGATCGTGACCATGACGGAAACCGAATTGCCGTAGACGACCCTCGTTTGGATCCCATTTGGAAAGCCTGCGGCGACAATGGTATTCCCGTACTCATTCATTCTGGTGAACCGGCCTCTTTTTGGGCACCTAAAGACCGTTTTAACGAGCGTTGGTTGGAGCTGCGTCAAAAACCCAGTCGCTATCGAGATCCATCGATCAACCCCTCTTTTGAAGAAGTATTGGCGGAACAGCACCATATTTTTGAAAAACACCCTAACACCACATTTATTAACGCACATTTGGGCTGGATGGGCGGCGATCTAAAACGATTGAGCGCGCACTTGGATCGCTTTCCTAATGTACTGACAGAAATCGGAGCTGTTTTGGCAGAATTGGGTCGCCAACCCCATACTGCTCGTGAATTTCTAATCGCCTATAGCGATCGGATTTTGTTTGGAAAAGACAGTTATAATGAAAAAGAATACCACACCTATTTTCGTGTATTGGAAACCGCTGATGAGTATATTCCCTACTATCGCAAGCGGCACGCCCATTGGCGACTGTATGGACTAAACCTCCCCGACTCTGTTTTGCGGAAGCTATACTATAAAAATGCACT
>CALITN010000041.1 GCA_938041595.1 uncultured Flavobacteriaceae bacterium
TAGATATTTTATGTAGCCCACAAAAAATGAAATTACACCACTGGCATTGGCCACCGCATCTTTCCAGTCCGCCACGCGATAATCCGTTAGAATTCCCTGTAAAACCTCAATCAATAGCCCTAAAAATAGGGATGTAAAAAGTGCTTCGGAGCGGAATTTCAATCGCTGAAAATGAAAGCGAAAACTTTGCGCAAGCAAAATAAACAAAAGGCCATAAACTACAAAATGTCCAAGCTTATCCTGATGGGGAAAAAATGGTTCCGAAGTTGTGTCTGATGGCTTGTAAAAGCTTAAGTAAAGAATCAAAATCAACCAAAGTGCACTGCAAAGTGTCCAGATTTTTTTTGGCATGGGCGTGGTTATTTGTCTAAAAATAGGAAACCTTTTTGGGAAAAAGCCTACATTCGAAAACCGACTCGATTTATGCATCCAAAAAAAACATTTCCAACAGTAAATTGTACATCGTCTGCAGTAACAGGAGCTGAAGTTTCATGGTTTGCACCGCTCTGTAACGGGGATGATGCTTTTTTGGGAGAACGCCATCCCGACTATAAAAGCAATTGGGAGAATACTTCTGAAATTGGTCGAACAGCCGATCGTTTGGGTTTTCGCAATATGCTCTGTCCCTCCTCCTACCAAGTAGGGCAAGACACGTTGAATTTCGCTGCCGCCCTTGCTCCTCAGCTTCAACAAATGAATTTGCTCACAGCCATTCGCTGTGGGGAGGTCCACCCTCCTATGTTGGCACGAGCCCTATCCACCCTTGACCATATCCTTAAAGGACGTTTGACGGTAAACATTATCTCCTCTGACTTGCCAGGGCTCAAAGAATCGTCAGAAACCCGCTATGCCCGATCCAAGGAGGTGATTGAAATTCTCAAACAAGCATGGACGCAAAATCAAATTGACTATCAAGGGGATTTTTATCAATTGCAACTCGACAGTCGGCCCGTAAAACCTTATCAACAAAATGGTGGGCCATTACTGTATTTTGGCGGTTATTCTCCTCCTGGTTTGGAGTTATGTGCCCAGCATTGTGATGTTTATTTGATGTGGCCCGAGACCCAAGATAAAATCCATACACTGATGCAAACGGTCGTGCAGAAAGCTGCTGCTTATGATCGCACCGTTGACTTTGGTTTGCGTGTTCATGTTATTGTACGAGAAACAGAAGAAGAAGCTAAGGCCTATGCTGAAAAGCTGCTCTCCAAGCTCGATGTAGACAAAGGGACGGAAATCCGAGAGCGTGCCCAGGATGCACAATCCTTGGGTGTGTCTCGCCAAGCGGAAATGCGAAATCAGGCTGGAGAAGATTTCTATGTTGAGCCACATCTATGGACGGGGATCGGACTGGCACGTTCTGGCTGCGGGGCAGCATTGGTTGGTAGTCCCGAACAAATCCTCGCCAAGATCAAAGCTTATCAGGACATGGGTATTCGTTCTTTTATTTTTTCAGGCTACCCACATCTGCAAGAAGCTGAGTATTTTGCCCGTTTGGTCTTGCCGCATTTGGAAACAATTTCCCTGCCCGAAGTTTATGGAAGAATTCCTTCCAGTCCCCCAGAAACCCCTCTAGCAAAAGGAACAAGAATATAATTATGCTTGATTTTGGAATCGTTCTGGTCTATTTTGTGGTAATCTTTGCCATAGCCTTGGCGGGTCGCCGTAAAGAAACCGGTACGGCAGAAGATTATTTTTTGAGTTCCCGACAGCTTCGCTGGCCCTCCATTGCACTTTCAACCATTGCCACCAATATCCAAGGCTATCAGTTTTTAGGAATGATGGGATCTGCCTATCTCTATGGGCTGGCTCAAGCCAATTTAGAAATCAACGCAGTTCAAGGCTTACTCCTAGCCGCCTTTGTCTTTGTTCCACTCTTTTTACAACAAAAAATTACCACGATAACCGAATTTATCAATTTAAAGCTCGGTCGTCGGGTGGGCTTGTTTTATTCACTGGCTAATCTTGGATTGTTCAGCACCATCACACTTGGTGCCGCCCTGTTTTGGGGGGCTTACGCAGCCGATCGGGTTTTTGGAGACCAACTATCTTTTCTGCATAGTGATCGGATGCTACGCATTGGCATCCTAATTATTATCCTTGGAGGCTTTTCTGCCGTTTACACCTATTTGGGTGGGTTGAGTGCCGTGGTAAAAACCGATGTTGTTCAATTTTTTGTGTTGGTTACGGGAGGTATTGCTGTACTTTACGTGGCCGTAAATGCTTTGGGTGGTTGGTCAGAATTGTATACACAGACCGCCGATAAAATGCACCTACATCTTCCTGCAGACCACAAGACCCTTCCGTGGACACATCTCTTCGGTTTGTTTTTTTTAAACATCAACTATTGGTGTGCGAATCAAACTGTAATTCAACGGTCCTTGGCGGCTAAAAATCTACGAGAAGCCCAAACGGGCCTGTTGGTTGGGGGAATACTCAAATATGGAATGGCGGTTATTATCATTATCCCAGGAATTGCTTTGTATGGCATTTTAGGATCCGACTTGGCGGAGCCCGATATGGCTTTTCCTTATCTGGTCACAACCTATATCCCCACCGGAATAAAAGGGGTGATTCTCTGTGGTTTGTTTGCTTCTTTGATGAGTACAGTAGATTCTACTTTTAATTCAATTGCCACGCTCTGGTCGGTTGATATTTACTCGAATTATCTCCATAAAACAGCCAATGACACCCAAAAAATTCAGGCAGGAAGAAGGGCCATTTTAGGCAGTTTTTTCACCGCTCTTCTTATGGGATGGATCTTGCTGTATTTAAAGTTTGAAAACCCAAGTGCCGCCTTTACTCATACTCTTAATGAATTGCGGTATTATATTAACTGTGGGATTGTCGTACTGATCTGTACCGCCGCTCTAGTAACTATTCCTAACAAAAAACGTGTTCTTTGGGCTTTTGTGTTAACGCTACCTCTTAACCTTATACTGCAATACAGCTTTCCTGAAATGAATTATTTCGTCCGTGCTTTTTGGGTTATTTTTAGTGGACTGGTATTCGCTATTTCAGCTAACTTTAAGTCTTTGCAAGCTCCAAGCCGTCTCTTTGTGGCGCATTCAAGTAAAGAGGTTTGGAGAGGTCTTGGTTTGGGAATCAGTTTGGTAGTTCTTCATATTCTTTTTCACTAATCCATGGCCAAAAGAAAAAATACAGAAGACGCTATTGACCTCCATGGAGTTCGTCATAAAGAAGCCCTGGCATGGGTCAAAGACGAGCTGCACTTCCGAGCTGATCAAGGTTCTTTTTCCTTAACCATCATCACGGGGAATTCATCTGTACTCCAAAAACGAATCTTTGAGGAAATTTTAGATGGCTCCGTTTACAACTATTATATTCCTAGCTGGAACTTAGGGCAGATTATTGTAGAATATGTAGACTTAAATTCATTTGGTTAAATTAAATTCCAGTACTTATACCGATATCTGGTAAAAAATGAGAATCGGTCATATCCCAAATCTCACACCCTTTTCCCAATAGAAAAACCCTTTTCTGAAACCCTGGTGTTGGTATTGGTAATTGAAAGCTACTCCATATAGTTGGGATCAGCGGCGTGTGTAACTTCCTTGATTTTATATTTTCCCCCAAAACATATACATTGCAATAACTATCAGTATTTTGTGAATGATCCTAATAGTTATTATTCTTTGACAGGACGTATGTGCAAGTGAAGAAGCAAAAAGAGACTACATTTCTGCAATTGATGGTCTTAAAAATGATATTGAAAATAAAAATCTACAAAAGCCAAATATTGTTTTTTATATAAAATGGAAGTAACAAAATTAGACTTAATTGATTGTCATAATCGTATTAAACCATTTATTCATAATACTCCTGTTTTAACATCAATTTATATTAATCAAATAACAGGTGCTGAAGTCTATTTTAAATGTGAAAATTTTCAAAAAATGGGAGCATTTAAAATGAGAGGGGCAGCAAATGCGATTCTTAGACTCTCTGATAAACAAAAAAGTAATGGTGTAGTTACTCACTCTTCTGGTAATCATGCGCAGGCCATATCACTTGCTGCAAAAAAAATTGGAATAAAGGCATATATCGTTATGCCATCAAATGCTCCTGAAATAAAAAAAGAGGCTGTTAAAGGCTATGGCGGGGAGTTAATTGAATGTGAACCCAATCTTGTTGCTAGAGAAGCCGCTGCTGAAGATGTAGTAAGAACTAAGAGTGCTACTTTTATCCACCCTTCGAATAATCTAGATGTCATACTAGGACAAGGCACTGCATCTAAAGAACTTATTGAACAATATGGTTCTTTTGATCATATATTAGTTCCAATAGGGGGTGGAGGGTTGATCGCTGGAAGTGCTTTAGCAGTAAAATATTTTGCGGATGATTGCTCAGTAATTGGAACAGAGCCTTTTGAAGTAGATGATGCGTACAGATCTTTGATAAGTGGTAAAATTGAGACAAATATTACTACTAATACAATTGCTGATGGTCTGAGAACTCAGCTTGGAGATAAAAATTTTCCTATTATTCTTGATGAAGTAAAAAAAATTATACGAATTAAAGAACATGAGATAATTAATTCAATGAAATTAATTTGGCAGCGTCTTAAGATAATTTGTGAACCATCTTGTTCTCTTCCACTAGCTGGAATCTTAAAAAATAAAGATACGTTTAAAGGAAAAAAAATCGGAATTGTTATTACAGGCGGTAATGTGGATCTAAATAATCTTCCTTTTTAAGAAAGTTTTATATAGCCCCATATTGAGACTAAATACAAAAGGATACTTCCCCATCCAAGGTGAATAAATGGTGAGCTAGGGATGAGGACATATGCCATTGTCTGAGCAGAGACTAGCATTATTCCGATACAAATTAATAAGTTTACTGCAAAGGCTTTAATTTCAATAAATTTTGGTCTCGTAAAAGAAACTATGAAGAGGCCTATTGTAGAAACCCAAAGACCAAAGAAACGGTAAATTTGCTTTAGATAACCTGGAAGACTTTCATTTATTTCTTCACTAAATAACCTATCGAATGTCATATTAAGTCTTTCTTCATTTGCAACTTTATCAAGCATCCAAGGCTCATCAACTAGCATCCATCTTAATCCA
>CALITN010000042.1 GCA_938041595.1 uncultured Flavobacteriaceae bacterium
TGATGAACCACTACCGGCTCTGACTCCACTTGGGGCTTGGGCACAAAAACAGGCTCAACTTCATTTGCTGCTTCCACATCCAGCAATTGATGTTCCATTTTCTGTTCGTCTTCCAAATTATGGATGATTTTTTTGGCTTCAGCATTCACGATTTCATGCTGTTGATCTGCGGCAAACCCAGTAGCAATGATGGTTACAGAAATAGAACTTCCAAGGGTTTCATCCTCACCGACACCCATGATGATGTTGGTATTGTTGCCTGCTTCGCCTTGAATAAAATCATTGATCTCTCCAATTTCATCAATGGTTATTTCCTCTGATCCAGAAACGATTAGCAATAATACATTACGGCAACCGGTAATTTTATTGTCATTAAGAAGGGGCGAATCCAATGCTTTTTCGATAGCATCTTGAGCGCGATTGGCGCCGCTGGCATCTCCGGAACCCATAATTGCCGTGCCACTGTTGGTCAGTACCGTTTTAGCATCCTTAAGGTCAATATTTTGGGTATAATGATGGGTGATTACCTCCGCGATCCCTCTTGCTGCGGTTGCGAGGACTTCATCGGCTTTGGCAAAACCGGCCTTAAACCCAAGGTTCCCATATACTTCCCGTAGTTTGTTGTTATTGATTACAATCAGGGAATCCACGGCTTGCTTCATATTATCCAAACCTATTTGAGCCTGATCCATCCGAAGCTTGCCTTCAAACTGAAACGGCATGGTAACGATCCCTACCGTAAGAATATCCAAGTCCTTGGCCATTTGAGCAATGATAGGTGCAGCACCTGTTCCCGTACCTCCTCCCATACCAGCAGTAATAAAAACCATTTTAGTTTGAGTCGTTAATAAGGTCTGTAGGTCGTCAACACTTTCTTTTGCGGCCGAGGCACCAATCTCAGGATTGGCTCCTGCCCCAAGACCTTCTGTTAGGGTAGCCCCTAATTGAATTTTGATGGGAACTGCACTCTCACTCAATGCTTGTGCATCGGTATTACTTACTACAAAATCAACCCCTTTGATGCCTTGTCGGAACATATAATTGATTGCATTGCTACCGCCCCCTCCAACACCAATTACTTTGATCACATTACTTTTGTTTTTGGGTAAGTCGAAACTAAAATTGTCTTTGTTTTCTGTTTGCATGACTTGGTAAAGGTTAAGCGTTATCTAAAAATTCTTTTAAGCGGTCTCCAAAACGTTCAATGATGGTTTTTCGGTCTGTATTCAAGGCTGTTTTGGGGCGCTCTTGAGTTCCTTCTTCTGAAGTGACCATAGTCTCTGTTTCCGGCAGGGCATCTTCCTCAATCAATTCTTCTGATGGGCGCTCCAATGCTTTCATCAACAAGCCTACCGCTGTAGCATACATGGGGCTGGTATTGCTGGTAGAGGTCTCACCAGCCAAATGCTCTCCAGGAAACCCAATTCGGGTATCCATTCCCGTGATGTATTCAACTAGTTGTTTGAGATGCTTCAATTGGCTTCCACCCCCTGTAAGAACGATCCCTGCAATCAATTTTTTCTTCTGCACCGTATGCCCATAGTTTTTAATTTCAAGAAATACCTGCTCGATAATTTCAATCACTCGTGCGTTGATGATTTTGGAAAGGGTTTTTAATGAAATTTCTTTGGGGTCACGTCCGCGCAATCCAGGAATTGAAACAATTTCGGTGTCTCTGTTTTCGCCCGGCCAAGCCGAACCGAATTTTACTTTCAATAATTCTGCTTGTTTTTCAATAATGGAGCATCCTTCTTTGATATCCTCTGTAATGATATTTCCTCCAAAAGGAATAACAGCTGTATGCCGAATAATTCCATCCTTAAAGATCGCCAAGTCTGTTGTTCCTCCCCCTATATCAATCAATGCCACACCCGCTTCTTTTTCTTCCTGACTTAAAACCGCATCGGAAGATGCGAGGGGTTCTAGGGTAATATTGGCCAATTTCAGATTGGCACTGACCACGCAACGGCCAATATTTTTGATGGAATGCACTTGTCCAACAACGACGTGAAAGTTGGCCTCCAACCGACCGCCATACATGCCGATAGGTTCTTTGATTTCTGCCTGTCCATCAACTTTATATTCCTGCGGCAACACATGGATAATTTCCTCTCCCGGAAGCATTACCAATTTGTACACCTGCTGGATTAGCTGATCGATATCGTCTTGATCAATGACCTTTTCAGGGTTTGCTCTTGTGATATAGTCACTGTGTTGAAGACTACGAATGTGCTGACCTGCAATACCTACCACCACATCCTGAATATCCTCTCCAGAGGCCACTTTGGCTTCCTCAACGGCTTGTTGAATCGATTGAATCGTTTGAGTGATATTGTTGACCACCCCACGATGAACTCCTAAGCTTTTGGATTTACCAACGCCTAGGATTTCAACTTTACCAAATTCGTTTTCTACGCCGACCATCGCAACAATCTTGGTTGTCCCGATATCTAATCCAACTGAAACTGCGCTTTTTTCCATACTTATTGTTTTGTGGTGACTACCTGTCCTTCAAAAGCCAAATTGATCCTTCCTGCTAGGGAAGGTTCTTCTTGGGTATTCTGATAGGCCTGATAGGCTTTGAGTTTATTTATCTTTTCCTTCAATTTTACGGGCTGACCCAAACTCACAATGTAAGGCAAGCCTGAGAGGTTTAAATCCAAACCTGTTTTTGTTTTT
>CALITN010000043.1 GCA_938041595.1 uncultured Flavobacteriaceae bacterium
TTTGGTTTTTTGGCGCAACTGTATATGACCAAGGCTTTTCGTTCCTATGAGGCAAACATGATTGCTCCGTTCAAATATGTTGAGGTCTTTTTCACCCTGTCTATTGGTGTTTTTGTCTTTGGAGAAACCTACACTTTTTTCAACCTACTAGGAATCTTACTAGTTATTAGCGGACTGATTTGCAATATATTATATAAGTCGAGAAGCCAGAAAAAAGTATCATAGGCTTGTATTATTAAGGCTATATTTAGCGATGTTACCTATTTATCGCCCCATTTCATTCCATTAGCAAGTGTATTTTCCGTCTCAAAAGAGGGGGGTTATTCATCCTCTAGGGGGTGCTGTCGGTTTTACCGCCCTTGTGGTTTTGTAAAAGGGGTACGCTCTACGTCCGATATCAGATTCCCTGCGTATCCTAGGAAGGACATTGAATATAGGAAACGCCATCAAAATCACGTTTAAAAAAGCGATTCTTTGCTTCAATAAAATCGTTTATTTTGACATCACTACGGGGTACCGAAGGCCACATAATGTCTTCTGGATCGCTGGAATGTTCGTAGCGATACACATCGTGACCAAACTCATGATACATGAGCCACAACTGTTGTACTTCGGAATAATCTTCCCAGTAGTCTTTGATAACGCTGATGTCAACGACACTATTATTGCAATAACCGATGAATGTTGAAAAACCTGCATGATCAGGCGTCACACCCGAAGCCATCTGCTCAGGAGTTTGAACTACAAAACGAACCAATACTTGACTATTGAGGGCACCATAATCGGGTCCACCACGGGTACATTTGACATCTTCCACAAAAAGATTCCAGTAGGTGGATAAATCATTTTCGTCCACAGACTTGTAATCCACACAAGAGGGAAGTTGTGCTTCTTCAATAACTTCATCTACTTCTTCCTCAGCGCCATCATCCGATTTAGAACAGCTGGCTACAAAGAATAAACTCGGTAATAGTAAGAGTATGTAGGGGTGCTTCATAACATTTTAATTTCCCTAAAATTACAAAAAATGGGTTAGTATCAATCAAGCTATATGACAGAAAGTAGATAGATTTTGCTAGTTGCATGTTATTCGGTAGTTTTAGGTAAAATTGTAACAATGAATCGATTTGTGTTTGGGATGTCTCTGTTGGTGTGTATGTTGTCCTTTGGACAATCCCAAAATCTTGTTAATACCGTCAAAAATCAATTCAACCTAACCTATGATTTAACGATTGCAGACAGCCCCATATCGGCTCGCAACTTGTTTCGTTCCAATGACGCATTGATGGAGCGCTACTTGCAATACGTAACGCGTCAAAATCCCACATGGTATTTGCACTATTTCAACCGCAATGCTATGCAGCGTTATGGATGGCAAAATCATTGGGAACTCTATCAAGAGCGTTTTTTGGTTTGGTCCGATTGGTTGCAGAATTCTTTTCGTTGGAATACTATTTTTGACTGGAACAAACCTCGGAAGTTATTTCAGTTTTTGACCCCTGCCATCAGTCCTTTACAAACATACAATAGGGCATATTTTAGGGACAATTGGGTCATTCAGCGACGCATGGATCGTTTGTTGGACAATGACACCCGTGAAGAGAGATACGCAATTAAGAACGAGGAAAACAAAGCACCTAGACAAAATACTAGCAATCCAAAGCAAACCCTTTCCAGCTTGGTAAGGGAATTGAAAAGCCGAAATGTAGCGGTGGAAAGCCATACCCGAAGAGCGTTTATTCCTCGTGATAAGCGAGATGTTATCTATAATAGAAACCGAGTTCAGGCACAAGGAATGGCAAAGGGAAGACAATCTCAAAGCGCACAAAACTATAGGCAAAACAAATCCTCCGAACAGGGGGTACGATCGTATTCCCCTTCACAATATAATAGGCCTGCACGTTCTGTGGTTCCTAGCTCAAGTTCTACGGCTATGACGAAACCAGGCGGTAATGGAGCAAGCTCATCAGCGGCTCGTGAGCAATAATATGTAATCGTTTTTTTATACATTTAGGGAACTTCCTATTAAATGGAAGATCCTTACTTATGCATCGAAGAACCTTTATAAAAAACACGGCCTTATCAGGATTGCTTTTACATCCAATGACTAACGCAAGCACAAACCATCAAGCAGCAGAAACCTTTAAACTGAACAACAACATTCATCACTCAGTCTGTCAATGGTGTTTTGAGGATATTCCTTTGGATACTTTTTTACCCATTATCAAAGACATGGGAATTCAGGCCATTGATCTCATTGGTCCAAAAGACTGGCCTACACTAAAAAAACACGGTATTCACTGTTCCATGTGTAACGGTGCTGAGATCAGCCTTACGGAAGGATGGAATGATCATCAGTATCATGAAATTTTGATTCGTAATTATACGGAAATAATCCCTCAAGTAGCTGCCGCAGGCTATACCAATCTAATTTGTTTCAGTGGCAATCGCAATGGAATGTCCGACACACAAGGGCTGGCGAATTGTGTTGAAGGCTTATCAAAGATTCTTCCTTTGGCAGAAAAATATGGTGTGGTTTTGCAGATGGAATTGTTCAATCAGATCAACCATCCTGATTATATGTGTGACTCTACCGAATGGGGGATTGCCTTGTGTAAGGCCTTAGGATCCGATAATTTCAAATTGCTCTATGATATTTATCATATGCAAATTCAAGAGGGGGACATCATCCGCAGCATTCAGACCCACCACCAATACTTTGGGCACTATCATACGGCTGGAGTTCCAGGACGTCACGAAATTGATGAAAACCAAGAGCTTTTTTACCCAGCCATTATGCGAGCTATCGTTGCTACTGGATTTCAGGGCTATGTCGCGCAGGAGTTTATCCCAACCAAGGAAAACCCGTTAGATTCCCTCCGGGAAGCCATTCAAATTTGTGATGTATAAGTTTTTGGAATGTTATTGTTCCTAAGACTCCTCTTGATTTTCACCCTTTCTCAACCACAATTGGTTCCTGTTACGGTTGATGACTTCGAGCGTTTTGTCAATGCAACACAGTATACTACCGATGCAGAACGTTACGGTTGGTCTATTGTTCAGATAGACGTTTACCGTTACCGAACCCAATGGGGTGCTTTTTGGTGTCAGCCCGATGGTCTTCATCCACCCTCATCAAAAGAATTACCTGTAACCCAAGTTAGTTATAACGACGCCATAGCGTACTGTCGTTGGGCAGGAGTACGATTGCCAACCTACGCGGAGTACTGGCAGTCGGTGGCGCTCGATACACGCCCCATCCGATCCGATAACCGAGGACCTATCGCCTCAGCGAAAGACGTTAATGTGGTGGGCAATGTGTGGGATATAACCCAGCAAATAGATGCAAAGGCAAAAATTAGACTTGCAGGAGGCTCCCTGTTCTGCTCCCAATCGACTTGCCATGGGACTATTCCTGAGCGAGAGCTCTTTGTCGATTCGGAAACCGCCAATATCCATATTGGATTTAGTGTTTTGGTAGATTAAAGCTCAATCATACCAAACGACTTTATCTTCCCAAAAACCAGGGGTTCGTTGCGGTAGTTCCCCTTCGAAATGACCTAGATAAAATAGACCCAAACAGCGCTCTCCTTCGTTAAATGGGATAAAATTATGCATCTGATCGCAGTAAGAAGGGGAGCTCCAGTAGCCTCCTAATCCCAATACGGTTGCTTGAAGCCAGAGGTTTTGAACCGCCATGGCAGTAGCAGCTATTTCTTCCCATTCGGGGATGCATTCCGCTGGATCTCGTTGCATACATAAAAGAATTACTACTGGTGATCGAGCTATTTTATCCTTAATCTTTTGTTGTTTGATCGCAGAAAATTTTTTGGTGGTTTGCGCATATGTTTCCGCCATAAACGTACCCAAAGCCTCTTTGTGGGTTCCTTGCAGTACCTTAAACCGCCATGGTTCTGTTTTGCGATGGGTAGGCGCCCAGTTAGCTGCTTCGAGTAAGCTACTGATATCGCTTTTAGCTACTGCTTTTTGGGAAAATTGAACCGGGAATACGGACCGTCGGAGGGGAATGGGATTTTTCATAATGTGATGAATGGAAAATCAATATAATTCGTATAGTCTTTTTTAAGGATTACCATGTTTAATATAGTAAAGGTAATACTAGGTAGGGGAAGAATCAAAAAAGGCTCCACATTGCTGTGAAGCCTAAACATTGCTGTAGCGAGAGGGAGACTTGAACTCCCGACCTCCGGGTTATGAATCCGACGCTCTAACCGGCTGAGCTACCTCGCCATGGGAGCGCAAATATAAACTTAAAATGACTATGAAGCAATGCCGGTATTTAAATTTATTCCTAGTTAGAAAGCTCTAATGAAGTTTTTTTATATATTAACGATTCTATTTATATAACAAACCATGAATCAAAAAAAGCCCTTTTCTATCGAGTTTGATTTTCACGCATCTCCTCAATTGTTGTTTCAATACCTAAGCACTCCTTCGGGCTTAAGTGAATGGTTTGCCGATAATGTGAATTCGCGCGGGGAAGATTTTACCTTTATTTGGGATGATGGTGAAGAATATGCCAAACTTCTTTCCAAGAAAACGAATCAAAAGGTCCGTTTCCAATGGCTTAATGATGAGCCTGATCAAGAGGAGTATTTTTTTGAATTTGTCATACAGGTGGATGCCATCACCAAGGATGTCTCATTGATCATCAATGATTTTGCCGAAGAAGAAGAAATCGAAGAATCTAAAATGTTTTGGGATAATTCGATCACAGCCCTCAAACAAGTACTGGGTTCTGTCTAACTTTGAGCTATGATTCGATATAATGGCCAAGGCTACTCCGACTGGAGCCGTCTTCCTTTTCAAGAGTTTTCTTTTTCACAATTAGGAGCCCAATTTACCATTCCGATTTATTGGCAACATACGGCACCCCTTTTTTGGGAAGCGACTTATTTTCATTGGATGTCTAGCCTACGGAGATGGCGTATGCAAATTCCGATGATGCTCACACCTGATTATTTGGAGTCCGAATTGAAAACCTTTTCGCAAACGGCATCGCCAGAGCAAACTCAGCTATTTACATTGACGGCTTTTCGACAAACTCCATCCCGTGCGTCGACGCCCCAAAGTTCTTTAGGATGGGTTTTGGAGCATAAAGGGAGCTTTCCCAAAGATTCTCCATCAGAATCGGTGCAAATCGAACTTTATAAAGATCTATATCTTTCCGAAGACTACTATGCTACCCTACCAGCATCACAGCAAACCCAACGAGATTTAGCACAGATTTACGCACATGAAAATGGCTATGCAGACTGTTTGTTACTGAACACTCAAAAAAATATCGTAGAATCTGCCCAAGGATCTCTATTTCTTTTGTCAGAAGAGGGCGAAGTGATTACTCCCGACCTGGCCTCGGGTTGTCAAGCAACTGTTTTACGGGCCGCTTTTATTGATTGGTTAAAAAAACAAGAAGGAATTACGCTTCAGGAACGCCCCGTTTCACCTTTTGAATTGCAAAAAGCCGATGCTTTGTGTCTTTTATCTCCTTTTTCGGGGGCGCTAAGTGTTTCAAGCTACCGAAAAAAAAATTATACTGAAACGCAACTTCAGCAGTGGTATGATACGTTTTGGGCCGCACGTACTTAGTTGTAGCTAGGATTTTCAGGAGCATTGGACCATAAGATATACTTCCCACCTAAGGCCACCATTTGTTTGCGCCAAAAGTCTTTTTTGACCTTTGAAATCAATTCATTCTCGTAAGGATTGGGAACAATCACCCATGATTTTGCATCCACCTCCTTATTTAGCTGTCCTTTTTCCCAACCGGAATATCCCAAGAAAAATCGAATGTTTTCGGGTGTGATTGTTTTTGAGTTGATTAGATCGAGAACGGAGGCAAAATCTCCACCCCAAAAAAGACCGTTTTGTATTGGAATACTATTTTTTATTAAACTGGGGCAGTTGTGCACATAGAAAAGGTTGTCGGGTTCTACCGGACCTCCAAAGTAAAGATTGAAGTTATAACGAATACCGTCTAAAACATCTTTGAGCTTGTAATTCATGGGTTTGTTAAAAATAAACCCTAGAGTACTGTCTTCCTTATCGTCTGCGATTAGGACTACAGAACGGTGAAAGTTCTGGTCTCCACAGATGGAGGGTTCCGCGATAAGAAGAAGTCCTTTTTTCATGTTATTCCATTAAATGTAGGAAACTTTAACAGGAAAACATAAAAAAAGACCTCCAGAAGGAGGTCTTATGTATTGTTTAGAAATTGTAAACTAGTTTACAGCTCCAGAGAGCTCTGCACCAGCTTTGAATTTCACCACATTTTTAGCAGCAATCTTGATTGTTGCTCCTGTTTGTGGGTTTCTTCCTTCACGAGCAGCTCTTTTAGATACAGACCAAGAACCGAATCCTACCAAAGAAACTCTTCCGCCTCCTTTGAGTGTTGATCCAACATTTCCTAGCATAGATTCTAGTGCTTTTTTAGCAGCTGCTTTTGAGATGCCAGCATCAGCTGCCATAGCATCAATAAGTTCTGTTTTGTTCATAATTAAAAAGGTTTAATGTTTCTTACAAATTTAGAACCTTTGATCAAAGACCAAAGGGAACACCCCATAAATGCTAGGGATTGTTGATAAATCCGCCTTTTTGTTAAAAACCAAGCTAATTTATGAGGCTTTTTTTGTGAAAACGATAACCATTTAGGAGGTCCGCTGCCCTCATTCGTCGTTTATTAGGAAGTTGAAGTAGGGTACAATTCACCCATCCTTCGGGGTGAGCAATACGAATTTGTTTGTCTTCAACAACTAAAGTTCCAGTAGGGTAGGAGTGCTCTACATAGAAAATTTCAACCTCAAACAGCTTCATAATAAATTCTTCTCCTTCTGTTGTGGTGAGAATACACCAAGCTCCAGGATAGGGATTCATGCCACGAACAAAGTTCTGAATGGCAACAAGAGGTTTATTCCACGGGATTCGTGTGTTTTCTTTGTCAAGCTTGGGTGCCGCCAATAATTTTGGTGGATTTGTTTGGGCTTGGGGCGTAAGATTTCCTTTTTGAAGTCCAACAATGGTCTTTATAATGAGTTTGCTACCCAAGATGGCCAGGCGATTGTGAAGGCTCCCAGCAGTTTCAGTAGTATTCAGTTGTATTTTTTCTTGTAATAGTATGGCACCCGTATCAATTTTTTCATCAATGAAAAAGGTGGTGACACCACTTTCGGTTTCACCATTTACGAGAGCCCAATTGATGGGTGCCGCCCCTCGATATTGGGGCAACAAAGAAGCATGGAGATTAAACGTTCCCCATTTGGGGAGTGACCATACTATTTTGGGAAGCATCCGGAAGGCGACCACCACAGCAACATCTGAATTTAATGCCTGTAATGATTGGACAAAAGACGGTGCTTTGAGATGGGTAGGTTGCAGAACATTCAACCCTTTTGCCATCGCAAATTCTTTCACCGCCGATGCTTTGAGTTTTTTACCTCTTCCTGCTGGACGGTCGGGACTGGTCACAACACCAACCACTGAAAAGTCATTGGCAAGCAGTTCTTGCAAGCAACAAACAGCAAAATCAGGAGTTCCAAAAAAAAGGATGCGTGGCTTTATGGCGGGGTCAATTCCCATTGGTAGTTTTTGTTTTGAGTTAGTTTTTGGGCTTCGGCCCAAGCCTGTAAAATTAGTATAATATTCTCTTTTGAATAGGGCAATTGTGCAATCAATGCTTCCGTACTCAGGGGTTCTTTTTGCAAGCAAGCCATCAGCTCCTTGTGGAGGTTTTCCATTTCTTCATGAGAGGTCGAATGGCAACTTTGAGCAGAGCAATGGTGGCAGGGTTCGTTTTTTTCCTCGCCAAAATAGGCGAGTAAAAGGTTTCGCTTGCAGTGATCGTTATTGGAGCAAAAGTATTCGAGAGCTTCAATTTTTTTTCGTTTTTGTTCAATCCGATTTTGCAATCGATGGAGAATAGGGGCGAGGGTATAGGGTTCTTCTCGAGGATGCATCCATTCTAAGCAACTATCACTCCTAACCCATTCCAGGGATAGCCAGCCATCGATCTTTGCTTCATTTAAGTATCGGATGATTTTTTTTTGTGGCAATTCACAGATGTTGGCAAGCAGTTCCAAATCAATTTCTTGAGCGTGCTGAATAACCCTCGGATAGCGACGCCATAGCAGCTGAAAAAAAGCACTGCGTTCTGTATTGCTTTGGAGCCATTCAAGAATCTGTTGTCTGCTTGCTAAAAATTGAAGGTGAATCTGTTCTCGATACAGGGATCTCCATTGCCAAAGTCCTTCACGATCTAATAAATGGATTGCTTGCAGGGCTTTGTAGGGAGGAAGTTGGTACTGGGCGCAGAATTCTTGAAAATGAATATAAAAACGTTGCTCTTGTCCTTCTCCATAGCCAATATGAAGATAGTTGCAAAGGGACTTATAAAAATGTGTCAGTTCTGTTTTGGTTGGCAAAGCCTCCAAAAATTGACGTCTCATTTGATCAAATTCATTAGTACCTAATAGGAGCGTAGCTTTTGCTAGGGCACCATCCCGTCCGGCTCTTCCGCTTTCCTGATAATAGTGTTCTAGACTTTCGGGAGGACTCATGTGAATAACGTGTCGAACATTAGGCTTGTCAATACCCATTCCAAAAGCTAAGGTCGCAATCATGACACGTTTTGTTTCCTTCAGCCAGTCTTGTAGTCGTTCTTTTTTTTCTTCTTCGCTGATTCCTCCGTGAAAATAAGCAACGGCATGGATGTCCTTGAATTGATGGTATAGGGCCTCGGTTTGCTTTCGCGTACGGCAATAGATAATACAGGGCTCAGAATCTTGTGCTAGTATCGTTTTCAAACGGCCAATTTTGTCTGAGGTTTTATCGATATGATAAGCGATATTGGGACGGTCAAAAGAAGCCTGAAAAAGGGAAGGAGATTGAAGCCCTAAGAGTTTCTTTATGTCTTGAAGTACCGTAGGGGTAGCTGTAGCGGTTAGGGCTAATAGGGGTGTTTTGGGAAGGTTTTCACGAAAGTTCCGAATGGCTAAAAAGGCTGGACGAAAGTCATGTCCCCATTCAGACACACAATGTGCCTCGTCTACCGCCAAAAGAGTTACAGGGAGCTTGCTTAAACGCTCCGAGACCAAAGAATTTTGCAAACGTTCCGGAGAAACAAAAAGTATTTTAAAGGGCCCATAAGCAAGGTTGTCCAATTGTTTTTCTAGGCTGTGATGGGGGGTAGGACGTTCCAGCATCAATGCAGGGATCTTTCGTTCTTTCAATTGTTTTACTTGATCCTGCATCAAAGCAATCAGTGGAGATACCACCACGGTGATTCCTTCTCCCATTAGAGCAGGTAACTGATAACAGAGTGATTTTCCTCCTCCGGTGGGAAGTAAGCCAATGGTGTCCTTGCCTTCGATTATGGAGTGAATGATTTCTTTCTGGAGTGGACGAAAACGATCAAATCCCCAATAGCGCTTCAAAGTGTTTTCTAGGGATTTCATGACAATAAATGATTCAGAAGTTTTTCGACGCGTTCATTCACAGTGCCAGGAGTCAAAACAAAAGGGTCGACACCTTCTTGAGAATAGGTATTCCAGAGTGCTTGTGAAAGCTTGTCAGCCTGTTCGAATTCTTCCAGACGTTGGGCATCTTTATGATAGATTTTTTTCCAGGGAGGTAAAAATACAACTCGATCATAGGGATAGTTCCGGGCTTTGTTTTTCAAAGGAGTATTCTCTTGCCCTAGTGACTCCAAATAGGCGATTACATCCAGCAGTCCTCGATCAAAAAAAACAATAGGCTTTAGAGCCTGAAAGGGGAGGTTTTCAGCGGCTTGGTATTGGGCGGTGCGGCCTTCAAATAAGGCTTCACTAAACGCCATGGGTGCTTCCAAAAAATAATTCGTCATCCCCTTTTTCTTTCCCTCCTCAATAAGACTGCGGGATACTTCTTCGAAACACCGGAAGCCTCGCGCCTCCAGAGCCTCCAAAAGAGTGCTTTTGCCTGTTCCGGGCCCTCCCGTGATGACGACTTTGAGATTTCTTTGTATCATTCGTTTTTTAGGCTCTTAATGAACCGTATATTTGAAAAAAACTATTCGGGATGCAAACCAATGAGGATGCCGCCAATTACTTTGAACAGTTCAAGGCAAAATTAATCGAATCACAGCCTTGGCCCGGTTCCTACATCTACAAATTTATAGTTAAAAAAGACAGTCCGCATCTGGAACAGATTAAATCTTTTTTTGTTGCCGACGAGGTGACCCTAACAGAAAAACAATCTGCTAAGGGTACTTACAGAAGTTTAACTATATTAGCATCAAACCAAACGCCGGATTCCGTAGTTACGATTTACAAGCAAGTCAGGAAACTCTCTGGCGTTATTGTCCTTTAAATAAAACAGACCTCTCCTAATCTCTAAATTTATGACACCCTTACAGTATAATACGGATCGTCCGCTTTTAATCATCCCTGAATACGGACGCCATATTCATCAAATGATAGATCAAGCGGTAGCCGAGTCGGATCGCCAGCAGCGCAACAAAATGGCCAAGGCAATTATTGGAGTGATGGGGAATCTCAATCCTCATTTGCGTGATGTCCCTGATTTTCAGCACAAACTTTGGGATCAATTATTCATCATGTCAAAATTTGAACTTGATGTAGATGCTCCT
>CALITN010000044.1 GCA_938041595.1 uncultured Flavobacteriaceae bacterium
TATTCGTCTCCGGATCTATAACAATTTCGATCAAGGCTTTGTCATTGATGTCCAATTCAAAATCCATTTCCAAAATTTTGCGTCCCAGTCCGACAACCACATCCGTGGCTTCAAGCGAATCTTCTTTGATTTTGGAAACAAAATCAATGTAGGAGGTATCCACCAATCCGTAGTCTTCGGTCCAAGGAATTTTGAAATTAGTTCCTTCTTCGGTTTCACCATCTAAGCTAATTCGAAGGGATTTGCTAGGGCCTAGTAAGCTTCCTGTACCTCCAAAAAATCCCTGCCCATAAAATATACGCTCGGGAGACTCTTCTATATTGAAAACCAACATACGATCGGTGGAAATAGCAAAGTCCATTTCCCAATTCTTAAAATTACTATGAGAATAGCTTCCATCGATGATTCCTTTGGTGTCGAATATTGGGTCTCTAAACACCGCCTTAGAAAAACTAAAACTTTGGTTGGCGAGTACAATTCGTGTGTTTGGATCAAATGCATAAAACAAATTCAAATAGGGAATGGATAAGCCTCCTTTGGAAATGCGCAGTTCACCATCATGTCGCAAGGCATTCAAAGGCCCCCAAAGATTGGCCATCCCTGTGGCCATGCCTTGAATTTCATCCAATGTTCCGTTGGCTAATGGATTCAAAAAATCCAAACGAAAGCTGTCAAAGTCAAGGTCAAAATTGATGTTGGGCTGTTTGACACTATTCAATATATTGCCTTGGCCAGAAAGAGTGGTTTTTCCATCCTTAACAAAGGCTAGAGCGCTCCTATAAGAGCCCACCTGATTGTTCCCAAAAAGGGAAAGTGAGAATTCTCCCATGGCTTCCTTATTAAGGGAAAGGGCAGCCACATCCATTTTCAAGTCAAAATTATTTTTACTGGGCGAACGATTGGTCTCTAAAGAAAGATTTAACTTTCCTTGAATACTAAAATTTTTGATCTCGGGTAAAAGTCCCTCCAAGTCAACTTGCTGCAATTGAGACTGAATACTGTAAGCCGCACTATTTACATAATTACCCTCTAGGGAGATACGCTGTTCTTGAGCCATTGCCTGAAATGCTTCTACTGACCATCGTTTGCTTTGAGTGCTATAACTGATTTGTGCATTGGGACGAAATTCCCAGTCTGTATTCTTGTAGCGAATGGACGATGGGAGTAAACGAAAAGTGAGTTCTTCATTTTCGGAGATCGTATGAATGGCTTCTAAAGAAAATGCATCTTGACTTCCGTTTCCTTTGGCATTAAACTGCATAAGTATTCCTCGATCCTCTTGCGAGCTAACAAGAGACAGCTCTGAAAATGTATAGTTTTTGATTTGCAATGCCTCCATAGCAATGGTGTTGGATGCATTGGAAGATTCTGGTTCCAAACGAAGTGAAAGGCCTTTGACAATACTACTTTGGTAATTAATCAAAGGAGCTTCTATCTGTAAACGCCCTTTGGAAGCATCGGAATGCAATAAGCCGAAAAGGGTGAAATCATTTTTGATTCCCCAATCTGGAAAGGCTGTTGCGAGTACTTTCTGAGAAATCCTCAAATCAACCAGCGCATTTTGTGGCTGTTTGAAAGGCTGGGCCACAGTGAATGGATAGGCGCGGCTTAAGGTGTTTTTGAGAAGTTGCTCAAGTTGGGAAAGTTGGAAATTCCCACGAAGCTTTCCTTGAATCAAATCAGAATCAGAAACAGTGAGTGCTCGGTTTAGACCATTCGCTTTTACTTGAAGTATAAAGTCATCAAACCGTACCTTTTCCGTAGCCGTTTTTAGCTGGATGTTATCAAATCTAAAGTTTCCATTGATCTTGTCAATTTGAGTATCAGTAAATCGTCCAGAGCTTGTTCCACTTAGCAGTGCTTTTCGGGGTTCCAGCATAGGGTTTAAAAGACTTAAATCCAACTTTGCTACATCGATTTGAAACTCATTGACTTTCAAATTACTTTGGGGGGATAGATCAAAACGACTTTGCAATTCAACCTGTGAATCTGCTATGGCTAGGGTTCCTTCCCATTGTCCTTTTTGAAGGGATCCTTCGCTTTGTATCCCTTTGAATACCTTTTGTTTATGCTGGAATTGATCCAACGTTAGTGCCCAAGTGGCAGCCGTCCACATCCCTGCTTTTTGAGTTCCCTCCAATACCAACTGACCTCCTAGCCTTCCAAAGGTGCTGGATGGAGCGAAAACGGATAGGTCCATTGGGGCTGCGTCTAGGGTTAAGCGTAACTCTTTGGTGTTGTTTGTTGCCTTCAGCTGTTCAAATGAAGCATTGATTCGGTTGTTGCCTTGCCTCAAAACACCCTCTACAACAATTCCTTTGGGACTGATGTCTGTCATTCCTGCATAGTTGAATGTCTCTTTTGCTCGAAGCTCTATCTTGTTTTTCGCTAGCAGCTTTTGAAGGGGAGATTTGTTAATCAGTGCTGACGTAAATGTGAATGAAGCAATATTTGTTTGGATGGCATTCAGCCTTTGGATACTGTCCAAGGACAATACACCCGTAGCTTGAAGTTCAAAATCGGCTGCGGCAACATTCAGCTTTGAAAAGACAAACCGCTTCAAAGGACCTCTCCCCTGAAATTTACCCCGAATGTTTTTAGAGTAATAGGCTTCCCATCCCCATTCGTTTGGGTTCAATTGGTCGAGATCTATTTTTAAATCCAAGTTTGCATCTCTATCGGGAGTAGGAAGCTGCATCTGAAACGATCCTGATAGTTTGCTTGTAGCTGTTTGAATTTCTAGGGAATCAACGCTCAGATTTTGTGCGGTTTTGGCCACCACAGCAGACAGCTTTTGAATCGAAAACCCATCAGCATTTGAAAACTGAAGATGTTGTAATTTCCCTGCAATCTCTTTTTCTTGAACACGAACGTTTTCTACTGCAAACTGAAGATTGCTAAACGTTTGCTGACCCTTTTTGAGTTGGGGTAGGTCTATATGAATAGTTCCCTTAGAAAAACGCATCTTCTTTAAGCCAAAGGCCGACTGGGTGTTTTTATTGGTTTTATTTAGCCCAAGACCTTGAATAAAGTACTCAAGGTTGGTTAGCGAATCACCCGGATACTGTTTTAGGTTGAGATCAAAACCCTCAAGAATTGCGCTGTCAAATTCAATATTACCTTGAAAGGCCTTGGAAGGAGCCGTAAGTGCTGCCTTAAATTCTTTAATATAAAACAGAGTATCCTTGCGGTGATCAAATCCAACAACACCCCTAAAGCTTACATTACCCAATAGATCTATTTGAATTTTATTGAATTGTAATTCCTGATTGGTTGCGGTTTGAAGAGCATTGGTCAAACGTCGAGCCAGTGAGGTTTGTACCGAGGACAATGAGAATATAAAAAAGCCCAAGAACATCATCACTACGAATGAAATACTAAGTACTAATATTATTTGCCTACCTCTTTTGATTTTATCCTTTATTTTTGTTGTTCTAAAAGCATGGAAGTGTCTACACCATTTTACACCTTGGGCATCGAATCTTCTTGTGACGATACAGCTGCCGCTATACTTTGTGACGGTAAAGTTCTGTCAAATTGTATTGCCAATCAAGAAATTCACAAAAGATATGGTGGAGTAGTTCCTGAATTGGCTTCGCGAGCGCATCAATCCAACATCATTCCCGTGGTTACAGCCGCTATAGAGCAAGCTGGTATTGAAAAAAAACAACTCAACCTTGTTGCCTTTACCCAGGGCCCGGGTCTTTTGGGTTCCTTATTGGTGGGTAGCAGCTTTGCCAAATCACTAGCCATGGGGCTGAACATTCCCTTTTTGGCGGTCAATCATATGCAAGCACACTTACTGGCTTCATTTATAGACCATCCCGAACAAAAGCGGCCCCGTTTTCCCTTTTTAGGTGTCACGGTTTCTGGAGGCCACACCCAAATTGTTCATTGCAAAGCCGCCTTTGACATGAAAGTTATCGGTGAAACCCAAGACGATGCCATTGGTGAAGCTTTTGATAAATGTGGAAAAATCATTGGTTTGCCCTACCCTGCGGGCCCCTCTTTGGATCGCTTGGCAAAACAGGGAAATCCAAAGGCGTTTGCTTTTCCCATTCCCAAAATGGATGGACTCAGTATGAGCTATAGTGGAATAAAAACTGCCTTTTTGAACTTTATCAATAAGCATCAAAACAAAGACCCTCAGTTTGTAGCAAAAAACCGAGAAGACCTATGTGCTTCGCTTCAATGGACATTGATCGAAAACATCTTTCGCAAAATAGAGCAAGCCGTAAAGGACACTGGAATCCGTCGTATTGTAATTGGTGGGGGGGTTTCTGCCAATTCCGAAATCCGTGCTCGGTTGTTGGCTAAAGCTAAAACCGATCAGTGGACGGTCCATTTACCCCCATTTGAATACACAACAGACAATGCTGCCATGATCGGTATGGTGGGCTATTTACAAGCGCATTCCAAGCGTTATAGTGATTTTACTGCGATTGCCAACCCTCGATTAGGCTTTTAAGATGGATTTTTTCTACCAACCCGAATTAGCTGCCCCCGACCAGCAAATAAAGTTGTCAGAAATGGAAAGCAAGCATTTGTCAAGAGTTTTGCGAAAAAAACCGGGGGACACTATTGGGCTTCTCAATGGGATTGGAGGCACTGCTACAGGACAGCTTCTCAGCACTGATCCCAAGGGGTGTTTGGTTCAAATTACTTCTTTTGAACAAGCTGCTCCACCACCCTACACGGTGCATATTGCCATGGCTCCTACCAAAAGCAATGATCGATTTGAATGGTTTTTGGAAAAAGCTACTGAAATTGGAATTACTCAAATCACTCCTTTGCTGTGTCAGCATTCGGAACGTCGGAAAATCAATCCAGAGCGTTTTGAACGGATTATCTTAAGTGCTACCAAACAATCAAAACAACCTTTTAAACCTATTCTAAATCCCTTAACCTCGTTTGAAGATTTTGTGTTAAATAATTCGGATTGCTTGCTAGCCCATTGCCGATCGGGAAACAAAAAAGGGCTTCTGAATGAGGTACCATTGAAGCCACATACCACCCTTTTGATTGGTCCAGAAGGGGATTTTACCCAAGATGAAATTAATCTGGCTCTTCAGCAAGGAGCAACGGCTATTCAACTGGGTGCACAGCGATTTCGAACAGAAACGGCAGGGATTGTGGCTTGCCATACCCTAGCAATAAAAGCCGAATGGACATAGCCTTCAAACCTCTAATTATTTTTTAGCATTTTGATTAAGACAGTTCCAAATGTGTTTTATATCATGACAGTTAGCATGAGTATTCAATATTTGAAGGAAGAAATTTAAAAATGAATGGAACACTTTACCCAGTAGATAAAACCTTTTAAGGTATTGAAACACCTACCCACACCGTTGTAATCAACTAGAAATAATGAAAGTAAGTCACGTTCTATACAAGGTTAATGATTTAGAAAGCGCCGTAGTCAAATTCCAAAATATGGGCTTTAAAGTTGAATATGGTTCCAAAAATAAACCCCATAATGCATTAATCTATTTTTCAGAAGGACCTTAT
>CALITN010000045.1 GCA_938041595.1 uncultured Flavobacteriaceae bacterium
AACAATATTATCCTCCAAAGTCATCAAAGCGAACATTCTCGGGCGGTACTCCAAAGTCATCAGCCATTTTTTCGACTGCCTGATTCATCAAAGGAGGGCCACAGAAATAAACTTCAATATCTTCTGGTGCGTCGTGATGATTCAAATAATTATCAATAGCTACTTGGTGAACAAAACCGACAAAGCCATCGCCTTCTCCATCCAAACCATCCTTAACTTTCCAATTGTCTTCTTCCATAGGCTCGGATAGTGCAATATAAAATTTAAAGTTTGGAAAGTCTTTTTCCAAGGCCCGGAAATGGTCTACATAGAAAAGTTCACGTTTCGAACGACCTCCATACCAAAATGTCACTTTACGGCCGGTTTTCAGGGTCCGGAATAATTCATATAAATGAGAGCGCATAGGAGCCATTCCAGCCCCCCCTCCTACATACATCATTTCCGCTTCGGAATGATTGATAAAAAATTCCCCATAAGGTCCTGATATGGTTACCGAATCTCCTGCTTTTTTGGAAAAAATATACGAAGAGGCAACCCCTGGGTTTACTTCCATCCAATTGTTTTTAGCGCGATCCCAAGGTGGGGTTGCAATACGAACATTTAGCATAATTTCACGCCCTTCGGCAGGATAAGAAGCCATCGAATAGGCTCGCTCTACCGTCTCAGAGTTTTTCATCGTCAAGGGCCAAAGGTTGAATTTATCCCATTCCATTTTGAATTTCTCTGGCTCACCAGGATGTTCCTCCGGGTGGGCGGTGATATCAATATCTTCATATTTGACTTCACACTGTGGAATTTCAATTTGGATGTACCCACCAGCTTTGTAGTCCATAGCCTCGGGAATCTCTACCACAAATTCTTTGATAAAAGAAGCAACGTTATAGTTTCTTACAACTTTAGCTTCCCATTTTTTGATTCCAAAAACCTCTTCAGGCACTTGGATCACCATATCTTGTTTTACTTTTACCTGACAGCCCAATCGCCAACCTTCAGCAATTTCTTTACGAGTGAAGTGAGGGGCTTCCGTTGGTAAGATTTCCCCTCCTCCGTCAAAGATTTGACATTTGCACTGAATGCAGGTCCCACCACCACCACAGGCAGAGGGTAAAAATATTTTATTATTTCCCAATGTGGAAAGTAGCGTTCCTCCAGAACCTACCTCTACATCTTGTTCCCCATTGATTTTTAAAATCACAGGACCTGAAGGCAACAGCTTCGCTTTGGCCCCCAAAAGCATCCCCACCAAAACAAAGGTGATGGTTAAAAAAACTACGACACTTGCAATGATTACAGTACTATCCATTTCTTATAATTTAATCCCCATAAAACTCATAAATCCTAACGCCATCAATCCCGTAATGATAAAGGTGATTCCCAGTCCTCGAAGTGGAGCAGGAACGTTGGAATAGGTGATCTTTTCACGAATGGAAGCAATAGCAACAATAGCCAACAACCATCCAATTCCAGAACCCAAACCATAAACGGCCGATTCGCTCACTCCCGAAAAATCTTTTTGTTGCATAAACAATGAGCCTCCAAGAATGGCACAGTTTACCGCAATCAAAGGCAAGAAAATTCCAAGTGCGCCGTAAAGAGCCGGTGCAAATTTTTCTACAATCATCTCTACCAATTGCACCATAGAGGCAATGACAGCGATAAACATGATAAAACTCAAAAAGCTCAAGTCAATTTCAGCATATTCAGCCCCAAGCCATTGTAAGGCACCCGGGCGAAGTAAATAGGTGTCCAACAAAAAATTGATGGGTACAGTGATGGCCAAAACAAAGATCACGGCAAATCCAAGGCCTACCGCTGTTTTAACTGTTTTGGATACCGCAAGGTAGGAGCACATTCCTAGGAAGTAGGCGAAAATCATGTTTTCGATAAAAATGCTCTTGACGAATAAATTCAAATAGGCTTCCATAAGTGCTTAGTTTTTTTCGATTAGGTCTCTATTACGAGAGCGTTGAATCCAAATAAAAATACCAACCGTAATCAAGGCCATGGGAGAAAGCAACATCAATCCGTTATTTACATACCCCATTTCATACACCGCGTCTGGAATGACTTGTATTCCAAAAAGTTTTCCAGAACCTAAGAGCTCGCGGAAGAAAGCCACAACGATTAAGATAAATCCATACCCCGCTGCGTTCCCTATCCCGTCTAAAAAGGATTTCCAAACGCCATTCCCAAGGGCAAATGCTTCCAAGCGCCCCATCACAATACAGTTGGTGATGATAAGGCCAATAAAAATGGAAAGCTCTTTACTAACGTCATAAGCAAAAGCGCGAAGTACTTGATCTACCAAAATCACCATAGAGGCAACAACCACCAATTGGACAATGATTCGAATTCGATTGGGAATCAGATTGCGCAACAAAGAGATAATAACATTACTAGCTGCCATCACTGCCATTACCGAAATACTCATCACCAAGGCTGGCTTGAGCTGGACAGTAATCGCAAGGGCAGAACAAATTCCTAGTACTTGAACCGTAATGGGATTGTTATCATCCATCGGATCGGTCAGTAAGGCTCTGTTTTTTTTGGAGAAAAGCGGCTCTGTCTCTTTGGCTACAAAGAGAACGCTAGGCTCTTTTTCGGAGGTTTTGTTTGTGTTTGCCATGGTTGTATTAGTTTACAGCTACTGTATTGTTTTCTTGACTAAAAAACGGTAAGTAGTGTTGTAAGCGTTCATATATCATCGCTGTAACGCCATCTCCTGTGATGGTCGCTCCTGAGATTGCATCTACTTCGTGATCGTTTTTGTCGCTATCCGTTGGGTCATTGTTGGTCTTGGAAACGTTAATCCCAACCAATTGACCGTTTTCATCAAAAACTTTTTCTTGCTTGAAACGGTCTTGAAACCACTGTTGCGTAATTTCAGCTCCCAAACCAGCCGTTTCGCCTTTGTGATCAAATACGGCACCGCGAATAGTATTCTTGTCGCTTTCCAAAGCTACATAGCCCCAGATGGCATCCCATAGTCCCGCCCCACGAAGTGGAATGATGTAAAATTTATCGGCATCTACCTCTGCGATATACAAGGGAAATCGTTGTTCCAGAGCCGGTTTTTTAATTTCATTGTTTAATTTAAGGGTAAAGGCGTTTGTTTCTTCGTCCACACTACCAGTAGCTGTGAGTGCCAATTCCTTAGTAATATATTCCTGATACAAAAGCTCGGCTTGTTCCCGATCGGTTTCAATACCGATGGTAGCCAAAATGTTTTGCATTTTCTCCTTCCGGATATTGTCTGCTTGGCGCGATTTCAAAGAAGTCGCCGTAAAAGCCAAGGAAGAAGCCACAACCAATACCATGGCAGCAGCAAATAAAAATGTGTATGCGTTGCTATCTCTATTCATATCTTCTTAAGCCGTTTTAAGTTGGCTGGCAGCCCAGCGTTTCTTTCGTTTGTTGACATTGCTTTGGATTACATAGTGATCAATGGTAGGAGCAAATACATTCATCAACAGAATGGCAAGCATTACCCCTTCCGGATAGGCCGGGTTAAACACCCGAATCATGATACAAAAGATTCCCACTAAAATCCCGTAAATCCATTTCCCTTTGGTGGTTTGCGCTGCCGATACTGGATCCGTAGCCATGAATACAATTCCAAAGGCAAAACCTCCAGCAACCAGATGGTTCATCCAGTTGAAGCTCATCAATGCATTGGCTCCCCAAAGGTTAAATAAAAAGCCCATAAAGGCTGCCCCGATAACGCCACCTGCCATGATTCGCCAACTTCCTACGCCCGTTGCAATTAAGATCAAAGCGCCAACTAAAATCCACAAAGTGGATGTTTCGGCTATCGAACCAGGGATGGCTCCCTGAAACATTTCAAATAAAGAGTAATTGACTTGTTGTCCGGCAGCCAAAGTTCCTAAAATAGTCTCTCCTGAGATAGCATCTACATTAGTTGCTTCGGAAACCCATACTTTGTTCCCCGACATATATGTGGGGTATGCAAAAAAGGCAAAGGCCCGTGCCGTTAATGCTGGATTTAGAATGTTCATTCCAGTTCCTCCAAATGCTTCTTTGGCGATCAGAACAGCAAAAGCTACCGAAATAGCAACCATCCAAAGTGGAATGTCAACAGGCATAATCATAGGAATCAACATTCCTGTAACCAAGTAGCCTTCATTTACCTCATGACCGCGATACACCGCAAAAGCAAATTCAATAGTTAATCCCACCACATAAGAAACAATGATCATCGGAACGATTTTAAACGCACCATGAAGAAAAGCTTCCATAAAGGTAAAAGGAGTCCCTAGCTGAACAAAATGCTGGTACCCTGTGTTGTAAATCCCATAAAACAAAGCTGGTAACAATGCTAAAATAACGGTTACCATGGTGCGCTTCAAGTCTACCGCATCCCGAATGTGGGCTCCTTTAGCTGTAGTGTGATTGGGTACAAACAAAAAAGTGTCAAAGGCATTAACAGCTGGGGCAAAACGCTCCCATTTCTCACCTTTGGCAAAAGGTCTTTTGAGGTTGTCTAGTTGGTTTCTTAAAAAATTCATACGTCTAAATTTTATCCTACTTCTTTTATCATCAGCGTTAA
>CALITN010000046.1 GCA_938041595.1 uncultured Flavobacteriaceae bacterium
GATGACAGTGCCAGGGGCTAAGACATCTCCTTCTGGGTATTTTTGTTTCATGGAAAGGGAATCCTTTCCAGTGGGGATATTGATTCCTAATGCAATTGCAAAATCAGAACAGGCTTCTACCGCTGCGTACAAACGCGCATCCTCCCCTGGATTGTTGCAAGGCCACATCCAGTTAGCAGAAAGCGAGACACTGCTCAAGCCCTTTTCAAGCGGTGCCCATACCAAATTGGTCAGAGATTCTGCAATGGCGTTGGCACTCCCTTTTCGGGGATCAATCAGACCACTAACGGGAGCGTGACCAATAGAAGTAGCAACTCCTTTTTTGCCAACATAATCAAGAGCCATCACCCCACAGTTACTCAAAGGCAATTGAAGCTCACCCACACATTGTTGTTGGGCTACGCGTCCGGTGACACAGCGATCGACCTTGTTGGTTAACCAGTCTTTACAGGCCACCGCTTCTAGTTGTAATACGCTTTGAATATATGAGATGAGATCCGATCGCTGATAGGAAAGGGCTTCGAAACCAGGAGTTAGAGATTGGTCTTGCATCACTGTTTTGGGAGAGCTACCAAAGAGAGCTGAAAGGTCTAAGTCGATTGGAGTTTCCTTTTTCTTTTTAGAGTGAAAAGAAAAACGCATATCAGCACTGACCTCTCCAACCATGTAAAAAGGCGCGCGTTCTCGAGCGGCAATACGTTCCAAGAGAGCAGCATCTTCTGGGGAAATAATGAGTCCCATACGTTCTTGGGATTCGTTACCGATAATTTCTTTGGCGGATAAGGTAGGATCCCCTATTGGTAGGGCATCTAGATCAATTTCTCCCCCCGTGTCTTCAACCAGTTCTGAGAGACAGTTAAGATGGCCTCCAGCTCCATGATCGTGGATAGATACAATGGGATTTTGGCTTCGCTCTACGAGGGCCCTGATAGCATTAGCAACTCGTTTTTGCATTTCTGGATTGGAGCGCTGAATAGCATTCAATTCGATAGTGCTACCAAAAGCACCCGTGTCAGCAGAAGAAACGGCCGCACCCCCCATCCCAATGCGATAGTTGTCTCCTCCAAGAATTACGATTTTATCTCCTTTTTTGGGGTGGTGTTTTTGGGCTTGTTCTTTTTTTCCAATCCCGACACCTCCTGCCAGCATGATTACTTTGTCAAAGCCAAGGCGTTGGTTATTTTCTTGGTGTTCGAAAGTCAATACAGAACCTGCAATTAGCGGCTGTCCAAATTTATTTCCAAAATCCGAGGCTCCATTGGAAGCCTTGATCAAAATATCGAGAGGTGTTTGGTAAAGCCATTTTCGTTCTGGAAAATTTTCGAAAGCGGTATTTTTTTGAACCCGCGAATAAGGTGTCATATAAACAGCCGTTCCTGCTAGAGGAAGTGAGCCTTGTCCACCGGCTAAGCGATCACGAATTTCACCCCCCGAACCCGTCGCTGCTCCATTAAAGGGCTCTACCGTAGTGGGGAAATTATGCGTTTCTGCCTTTAAGGAAAGGACACTTTCCGAACGGCTCTTTTGAAAGACACTCGGTTGGTCTCCTTTTGCGGGGGCAAATTGTTCTACTTCAGGACCTTCAACGAAAGCTACATTGTCCTTGTAAGCTGATACAAGATTATCTGGATTGGCTTTGGATGTTTCTTTGATGAGTTGGAACAAGCTACTGGGCTTGGGTTTTCCATCAATGATAAAAGTTCCATTAAAGATCTTATGACGGCAGTGCTCGGAGTTTACTTGTGAAAAACCAAAGACTTCTGAGTCTGTCAAGGGGCGGTCTAATTTTTTAGCGAGTTCGTTTAGATATGCCACTTCTTCATCACTAAGGGCAAGTCCCTCAGATTTATTATAGGCTGCAATATCTGTGATCTGTTCTACGGCTTCCGGTTCGATATCTACAGTAAAAAGGGACTGATCGAGTTGCTGGTAACGAATCACCAACATGGGGTCAATATCTCCAGTGGTTGCTTCCGAAAGGTACTCCTCTATGCGCTCAATTCCATCAATTCCCATGTTTTGCGTGATTTCAACAGCATTGGTACTCCAAGGGGTTAACATGGACGCTCGAGGACCGTAAAAAACGCCTTTGAGTTGCTTGGCTTCGAGGAGAGGGGCTCCATCAAATAACCAATGTAATTTATCAATGGTTTCGGGGGTGAGGGTTTTTGAGGAAGCTACTGCAACTACTCTGGTAGCAGGATCGCCAAAAAACTGAATCATAGACCAGGAGATTAAAGGGCAAAAATAAGGCTTTTAGCCTTGATTCTTGGTGTCAACCGAGAGTGTTTATACGGATTTGTAGAGGAGTTATCCACAGCGCCTAGCTCGTTTTTTTCATTCGAGCCATATAAAAACCATCAAAAGCGCTCTGATGGGCATAAAAACCTTGTTCTTCTTCTAGATGAAAACCCTCGTGGTTCTTGAGAAAAGTGCTTACGATTTGTTGGTTTTCGGAGGGTAAAATAGAGCAGGTGGCATAGACAAGTACTCCGTTGGGTTTGACCCAGGGCGCCGCTTGTTCTAATAAGGCTGTTTGGGTTTGCTGTAGGTTTTTCAAAGTGGCTTCGGTGAGACGCCACTTGAGTTCTGGATTGCGTTTTAAGGTTCCCAACCCAGAACAAGGAGCATCGATCAAAACCACATCGGCCCAGTTTTCATTTTCAGGGAGGGTTGCACCTTGTTCCAATACTTCTGTTCGGATGATTTTAGCACCAGCGCGTCGGGCACGTCTTTGTAATTCTTTGAGTTTATTCGCTTCAATATCATAGGCGCGAAGGCTCCCTTTGTTACGCATTAAGGCTGCTAATTGTAGGCTTTTTCCGCCAGCTCCGGCACAGAGGTCAATAACATTCATGCCCGGTATAAGCTGCGTAAATGGTGCTACCTTTTGCGAGTGAGCATCTTGTATTTCAAAATAACCTTTTAGAAACAAGGCATTTCTATCCAATTTTCGTCTTTGGGTGAGTTGAAGAGCGTCCGGAGTATCTGGAACGATTTGACTCTCGATTTGATAACGGGATGCCAATTCCTCTTGGAGCTTTTTTGGATGGGTACGCAGCCGATTGGTGCGTAGCGAAACTCCGGCCTGTTGATTCAAGGCGGGGTATTCTTTTTCCCAATAGTCGGGGAGTTCCTTTTGCCCTCGTTCAAAGAGCCAATCGGGATAGGAGGCTTGCACTACAGGAGATTGTTCTTGTGGGTCGTCAATCAAACGCATCGGAAGGGCATCGGTCCAGAGAGAATCGTTTTTATGACACCAAACGGTGAGAAGTTGTTCTGGGGTGGTGGACTCCGTAGGGGTTTGGATATAATGCGCAAAAAGCCGTCGCCAACGCAGGCAGTCAAATACAATGGTATAGAGCATTTTCCTATCTCGAGCACCCCATTTAGGGTGGGTTGCGATCATTTTTTGGAGCACGCGTGACGTGCGCTTGTTTTTTTGTAAAACGTTCTTAAGGGATTCGATCGCTGCTACGGCAATGTTGTCATGCAACTTTCGCATCAGAGTTGTTGGAGTTTGACGAGGTTGAAATAAGCTCCTTTTTCTTTTAATAATGATTGGTGGGTGCCCATTTCCAAAATTTGCCCTTCTTGAAGAACCACAATTTTGTCTGCCTTTTGAATGGTGGATAAACGATGCGCAATGACCAGTGAGGTTCTGTTTTCCATTAATTTTTCGAGTGCTTCTTGAACCAGCTTTTCGGATTCGGTATCCAAAGCAGAAGTGGCTTCATCCAAAATTAGAATGTCTGGATTTTTTAATACCGCACGGGCTATGGACAGCCGTTGCTTTTGTCCTCCGGATAACTTGTTGCCACTTTCCCCGATCGAACTTTCATAGCCATCTTCCATCTGGCTAATGAATTCATGTGCATTGGCCACTTTTGAAGCTGCAATCAACTCTTCATCGGTGGCATCTTGTTTTCCGATGCGGAGGTTGTTGGCTACCGTATCGTTAAAGAGCAGAGCTTCTTGCGTAACGACCCCAAGCAATTCATAAAGGGAATAAAATTGCAATTGATCAATGGGAATACCATCCAGGGTTAATTTTCCGGAATTGATATCATAAAAGCGATTGAGGAGATTGGCAATGGTTGTTTTTCCACTTCCAGATTGCCCGACTAAGGCGACCAATTCCCCTTTTTTAATTTGCAGACTAAAGTCTTTCAGCACAGGTGC
>CALITN010000047.1 GCA_938041595.1 uncultured Flavobacteriaceae bacterium
TGCTTGCTGAGCGTCTTTGCCACAGTTTCCCCAACGAATCGAATTCCAAGTGCAAACAGAACTTTAGGAAAAGGCTGTGCTTTGGAAGCTTCAATTCCATCAATGAGATTCTGTACGGATTTTTCTGCCATGCGATCAAGCTGTAAAATCGCATTAGGCTCCAATTTGTATAAGTCTACAACATTTTTTAATAAGCCTGCTTCAAAAAGCTGGACGACTGTTTCACTTCCAATGCCCTGAATATCCATGGCTTTGCGCGATATAAAATGCTGGATCTTACCTATTAATTGCGTTGGGCAGGCCATACTGTTGGTGCAATAATGTTGGGCCTCTCCTTCATTGCGTTCTAGGGGTGCCTGGCAATCAGGACAATTGGCGATAAAATTAACTGTTTGCTGTTCCAAACCCCTATGGGTTTTGGATACACTTACAATTTTAGGGATGATCTCTCCACCTTTTTCAACCCCTACAGTATCTCCAATTCGGAGTCCTAATTTGGCAATCTGATCCGCATTGTGAAGCGATGCACGTTTGACGGTAGTTCCCGAAATCAATATGGGACGAAGATTGGCTACTGGAGTAATGGCTCCAGTACGCCCCACTTGATAGGTAACAGACTCCAATACCGTTTCTACTTGTTCTGCTTGAAACTTATAGGCAATAGCCCATCGAGGAGATTTTGCAGTATAGCCAAGTTCTTCTTGAAGTGATAAGCTATCTACTTTAATAACAATGCCATCTATTTCATACGGAAGATCTGTTCGCTGAGACTCCCAATGATCTAAAAAAGCAAAAACTTCCTGAAGGTTTTGCGCCTGCTGAGCTGTCGTTGGTACTTTGAAGCCCCAACTTCGTGCTTTTTCTAAGGCTTCAAATTGTGAATGCAAGGGCAAATCATTTCCTGCTAAGGCGTAAAGGAAACAGCTCAAGCCCCGCTTGGCAACTTCAAGACTGTCTTGTAGTTTTAAACTCCCTGATGCCGTATTTCGTGGATTCATATACAATGGCTCCCCTTTGGCTTCACGGGCAGCATTCAAACGGTTAAAGGCCTTCCAAGGAAGTACGATCTCGCCACGAATTTCAAAAAATGAAGGGGGATTCCCCTGCAATTGGAGCGGGATGGTTGGTATGGTTTTCAAGTTTTGAGTCACATCGTCGCCTTGGGCACCATCACCGCGAGTAACGCCTTGAATGAATTGACCATTTTCATACGTCAAACTAATGGACGCTCCGTCAAACTTTAACTCACAGCTATAAACTAACGAAGCTTCCGTTCCTACTATTTTGCGAATCTTTTTTTCCCAGTCTTCCAACTCCGCTTTCGAATAGGTATTATCTAAAGAGTACATCGGGAAACGATGCTTTTTAGTTTCGAAATTCTTGGTTACACCACCTCCCACTCTTTGGGTTGGAGAGTTAGGGTCAAAATAGGCTGGATGGGCATTTTCAAGCTGTGTCAACTCAATCAACAGTTGATCAAATTCAAAGTCTGAAATGGTGGGTGCATCGAGGATATAATAGCGGTGGTTATGAAGGTGTAGCGCTTCGCGCAACTGTTCAATTCTAAGCTGGTCCTTATCTTTCATAACTGACACCGAAGCATTCTGTTTTTGCCAAATAAATCTTGACGAATTGTAGGATTTTTAAAGCCAAAAGATACTACCATTTCCATCAAATCATCACAAAACAAAGGGTTAATTTCGAAGTAAATAGCCCCTCCCTTTGACAACTTCTTCAAAGCTAGTTTGAAGACTTGTTCATAAAAATAAAGGGGCTTCTGTTCTGGGGCAAACAAGGCCAGATGCGGTTCATAATCCAAAACATTTGATTGCATATCAATTTTTTCGGAAAAGCTGACATACGGAGGGTTGGACACGATCAGCTTGCAATTCGGCAAAGCTATCGCTGAGCTTCGCAAATCTCCTTTGTGAAAATGAACTGCCAAGGATAGTGCTTTTGCATTTTCTTCAGCTATTGCCAAAGCTGCTTTTGAAATATCCACTGCATGCAATTCCCAATGAGGTCGATAGCGCTTCAACGCTAGGGCAATACAACCACTCCCGGTTCCTAAATCGGCTGCTGTCAGAGCTGAGGATCCATGATCTTCCATAATCCAACCAACCAATTCTTCGGTTTCCGGACGAGGAATTAAAGTGTCTGGATTTACTCGCAGTGTTAAGTCCATGAATTCGGTGTGACCTATTATATATTGCAAGGGCTTGTCCTTTTTCAGATCCTCCAAAGCTTTTTGCAATTGTTTGCCTTGAGATGGTGAGAGTTCTCGTTCTGGATAAAGACCCAATACTGTTGGTTCCCAATGAAAAAATGCAGCCAATAAATGTTTGAAAAAGGTCGTAATAGCTGACTTCGAATGCTTGGTCTGCAAGTGCTCTTGGAAAAGTTGATGCCAATACAGCAGGGTCATTTAAAGCGTTTTGATCATCCAAACCGAGCAATTGGTATGTCCGGTACTGCCCATAGGGCCATCAATATATTCAAAACCCTTTTTTTGATATAACTTTTGCGCTGCTTTCATATAAGGCATTGTTTCAATATAGCACCTTTTAAATCCTTGCACTTGGGCATAAGACAAGCAATGTTCGATCATCTGATCACCCCATTTTTTACCGCGAGCCTCTGGGCTAAAATACATTTTTTGGAGCTCACAAATTTCCTTAGGCCCTTCCCGAAGTGGAGCAATTCCAGCACCTCCTAGAAGTTTTCCAGCTTCTTCAATAACAAAATAAGCACTCTTAGCTACCTGATAGGTTTCAAACATTTGATCCAACTCCGGATCTTCGTAAGCAGTTCCTACTTTTGGAACACCCATTTCTACCAATACCGAACGTAGTAGAGCTGCTAACTCCTCATTATCGCTATTTTTTATATTACGTAAGGTCATCTGCTACAGTATAAGTAATTTTACCCTCTGAGAAGTTAGCAATTGAGTACAAAACTACAGCATTCTGACGAAATTTTTATGCAGCGTTGCTTGCAATTAGCTCAAAAGGGTTTGGGCAAAACCTACCCCAATCCACTGGTAGGATGTGTTGTTGTTCATAATCAAAAAATCATTGGAGAAGGCTGGCATCAGGCTGCTGGTAGCCCCCATGCAGAAGTCCATGCCATTGCTGCTGTAGAAAATAAAGACTTGCTCTCTGAAGCTACTCTTTATGTAAATCTTGAACCCTGTAATCATCATGGTAAAACCCCTCCTTGTGTGGATTTAATTCTTAAATATCATCTCAAAAAAGTGGTGATTGGTTCCTTAGACCCCAACCCTATTGTTGCTGGAACTGGGGTGGCTAGACTACGAGAAAACAACTGCGAGGTCCGTGACGGTATATTAGAAAAAGAATGTGCCGAAATCAATCGACGTTTTTTTACATATCATACCCAAAAACGCCCTGACATACTATTGAAATGGGCCGAAAGCCAAAATGGGTATATCGCACCCACTTCAGCAGTAAAAGAGCGGGAGGTCTTTTGGTTATCCGACAGCTATTCTCAGCAACTCGTTCATCAATGGCGCAGTGAAGAACAGTCAATCCTCGTGGGGATCAATACTGTTAAGACCGATAATCCAAAGTTAAGTGTTCGGAAATGGACGGGAAAGAATCCCATTCCCATTGTGCTGGACCCTTCACAGCAGTTGCATGATGAGGATGCCTTGTTCCATCATCAAAAGTTAATTCATGTCAGTGCACAAGAACTAGCCATGGCATCCAATTCAACAACTTTTAATTTTCCAGAAATGCTTACCTATTTATATAACCAAAATATACAATCCGTTTTGGTGGAAGGGGGTGCTTTTACATTACAGCAATTTATAGACGCGCAGCTATGGGATGAAATTCGACTGCTTAAAACGGCTTCAGAACTGTCGGAAGGGGTTTTAGCTCCCAAGATCAGAGCACAACCTTTGAAAAAAGTATCACTTCAGAAAGACGCTCTACACTTTTTTAGAAATAAGGCTTTAGTGCCTCAAACAAATTTTTAGGACAGCGCATTGGACGCTGCAATTTGGCATCCAAAACAGCCAATTTAGTTTGCCCTGTACAAACCAGCTTCTGGTTTTGATTGTGAATTTCGTAGGAGAAACATAACGAAGCCATAGGAGGTTCTTCCAATTTTACCTTGATGGTGAGCTCGTCATCAAAATAAGATGGTGTCTTATAATTGACTTCAGCACTAACAACTGGAAGCCATATTGCCTCTTTTTCCATTTGCTTGTAGGAAATTCCCAAGAAGGTCATCCACTCCAAACGAGCAATTTCAAAAAAACGGAGGTAATTACTGTGGTGCATATACCCCATTTGATCAGTGTCGGAATATCTAACTCGGATGGGTTTGGTGATATAAGTCACATTTTTGGTTTTTTGTTTAAGAAATTGATGAAAAATAGTCAACTAGACAACACTCATAAGTTGTGAAAAAAAAACTTAATTTTCAATAGCAAAATGAATTTTTTAATAAAAAAAAACCAATGATATTTGTCCTAAGCCTAAACCAATTTAAAAAATACTAATTACAACTTCTTCAATGGGAAATACTGCGGATCAGGTCTGGAAAAATTGTCTTGCCTTTATTAAGGACAATATACAGCCACAAGCTTTTAAGACATGGTTCAGTCCTATTATTCCCGTCAAATTAGATGACAACATTTTAAGCATTCAAGTGCCTAGTAAATTTTTCTATGAATGGTTAGAGGAACACTATGTAAAGCTTTTAAAATCAGCACTTACCAAGGAACTTGGTAAAGAAGCAAGTTTGGTCTATGTGATTCGTATGGAAAATACCTATGGGAACAAACAACCCCACACAGAAAGTATTCCTTCAAATCCGAAATCGGCTGCAACATCACAAACTGTAGAAGCGCCCTTAAGCACCTACAGCAGTGAACTCAAAAACCCTTTTGTAATTCCGGGAATCCGGAATCTACAGATCGAATCTCAGCTCAATCCAAATTATAGTTTTGATAATTTCCTAGAAGGCGATTCCAATCGCTTGGCTCGTTCTGCGGGAATGGCGGTGGCATCCAAACCAGGAGGTACTTCGTTTAATCCTCTTCTTATTTTTGGAGGGGTTGGACTCGGAAAAACACACTTAGCGCACGCCATCGGTGTGGACATTAAAGAAAAATATCCTGACAAAACGGTTCTATACATTTCGGCTGAGAAATTTACACAGCAGTATATCGAATCTGTTAAAAAAAATACCCGCAACGATTTTATTCACTTTTACCAATTGATCGATGCTTTGATTATCGACGATGTTCAATTTCTTAGTGGAAAATCAGGAACACAAGATGTCTTTTTCCACATCTTCAACCATCTTCATCAAAACGGCAAGCAAGTCATCATCACCTCCGACAAAGCACCTATTGACATGCAGGACATTGAGCAACGATTGTTGTCTCGATTCAAATGGGGATTGTCGGCAGAACTTCAAGTACCTAACTTCGAAACCCGGGTGTCTATTTTGAAAAACAAACTCTACAGAGACGGGGTTGTCATGGCTGACGAAATTGTAGAATTTGTTGCCAAAAATATCAAGTCCAATATTCGAGAATTGGAAGGAGCTGTCATTTCATTGATTGCTCAGTCCTCTTTCAACAAAGTGGAAATCAACTTGGAGTTGGCCAAAGAAATTGTCAATAAATTTGTCAAAAACACCAAACGAGAAGTATCCATCGATTACATCCAAAAAGTGGTCTCGGAATACTTCCAAATGGATGTTTCTACCTTGCAATCCAAAACACGAAAGCGTCATATTGTACAGGCCCGGCAGTTGGCCATGTATTTTGCTAAAAAGTTCACCAAGGCCTCCTTGGCCAGTATCGGCACTCAGATTGGAAAGCGAGACCATGCTACTGTGCTGCACGCCTGCAAGACCGTTGACAACCTAAGCTTTACCGATAAGCAATTCCGCAAGTATGTGGAAGATTTGAATCAAAAACTAACCCTGTAAACGCTCTTGAAAACCGTTAACATTTTAATGGTTTGCTTGGGAAATATCTGTCGCTCCCCTTTGGCCGAAGGCCTTTTAGCGCACAAACTATCCTCCAAAATTTTTACAGTTGACTCTGCCGGAACCGCTGCCTATCACACAGGCAACCCTCCCGATCCTAGAAGTATTGCTGTTGCAGCAAAATACGGCATTGCCATTGACCAGCAAAAAGCACGTCCCTTTGAAAAGGAAGACTTTCATCGCTTTGACCGTATCTATGTAATGGATCGTTCTAACCACAACAACCTCAAAAGACTCGAACCTACAGAGGCTGAATGGGGAAAAGTAGCCTTGCTACTGGGTGATGAAGAAGTTCCTGACCCCTACTACGGCGGAACAGAGGGTTTTGAAATAGTTTATCAAATGATTGATGCGGCTACCGATCGGATCGCCAATGAACTCCTCGAAAATGACCACTAACGGAAAATTATTCCTCATCCCCTGCCCCTTGGGAGATCAAGCGCCGCTAGAAAGCCTGTCTCCTCAGATCAAAACAGCTATTGAGCAGCAGCAGCATTTTATTGTTGAAAATGAGAAAGAGGCACGTCGTTTTATCAAACGTATTTGCCCTAAAAAAAAACAAAACGAATTAGTACTCTACCCTCTAAATAAATATACTTCCGAATTGGAATACCATCGCTATTTAGATGTTTGCGAATCAGGAATCTCCATCGGTTTGATTTCGGATGCGGGCTGTCCCGGAATTGCTGACCCTGGAGCAGTGGTTGTTGCCCTAGCCCATCAAAAAAACATTCAAGTGGTGCCGCTGGTAGGTCCCTCCTCACTCCTAATGGCTCTAATGGCATCAGGGCTCAATGGACAGCAATTTACCTTCCACGGCTATTTACCTATTGCTGCTAAAGAACGAAACCAAGCCATCAAAAAACTGGAACGTAGCGCATTGCAACACCAACAAACACAATTGTTTATTGAAACTCCCTACCGCAATATTTCATTATTGGAAGCGCTCATTCAGCAGCTGCAACCTTCAACACTGCTAACTCTAGCATGCGATTTGAGTTTACCCTCAGAATGGATTAAAACTTACCCCGTACAGCATTGGAAAAAACTAAAGCTCGATTCCTTTCACAAACGTCCCGCAGTTTTTTTAATTCACGGAGCGAACTAACGATATAGCTTCTTGCGGTTTAGCCACTGAACATATTTACGCTTATTTCGATTGTGGTCGCGCAAGGTTGCAGCAAACAAATGATATCCGGGCCGATCAGGATTGGCTACGAAATATAAATATCGATGTTTTTGAGGAGAGAGTACAGCTTCAATAGCTGAGATATCCGGCATGGCAATAGGTCCTGGGGGCAGTTTTTTTACCCGATACGTATTGTAAGGCGATTGGATACGGAGGTCCTTATAAAGAACTCTTTTGAATACGGTATCAAAATTTTGAAATCGCTCTTTTAAGGCATAAATAACGGTAGGATCAGCCTGTAATTTCATCCGACGACGCAAACGGTTTAGGTACACCCCCGCCACGACTTTTCGTTCATCCTCATGAACAGCTTCTTTGTGAACAATACTAGCCAAAGTGATTACCTCAACAGGGGTTAGCCCTTGCTGATTTGCTTGGGCTCTACGTGTTGAGTTCCAAAATGTCTGGTACTCTTTGTATATCCTTTCACAAAAAGTCGCGGGGAGTACATCCCAAAAGAATTCATAACTATTAGGAAGGTACATCGCTAACGCTGTCTGAGTAGTAAAACCCTTGGTTTTCAAAAACGCAGCATCGTTCATAGCAGTTAAAAAGGATAGACTGTCCGGTTCAAGAACCTGTGCCAATCGTCCAGCCAAGTTCTCCAACCGTTCTTGATTGTTAAACGTAATGGTGATCGGATCACTTTTTAGTCGCAAGCGGTTAATGATTTCATTGTTGGAAAGCCCTTTTGTTATTTCGTATTTTCCACTCCGAACCCGAGACGAGTATCCTTTTGCCTTTGCCGCTATGGCAAATAAAGCCGATGACTTCAAATGGGGTGCTAAGGCTTCTTGAAGTGATTCGAAATCCCAATCACTTTCAACATAAATTGTTGCGGTATCTGTTTCAAAAGAAGTATTATCCCAATAGAAGATCGCCGAAAATAATAGCAGCAAACTAAAAAGTAATACTCCGCCACCCCCCAATAAGATTTTTATTTTTGAATTCATCCGTCTAATATTTTTTGATAGGTCTTAACAGTATGAAAAGCCCCATCGTAGTAGTTCCAATCTTTTTTGGTTCCGATGTGTTCAAAGCCAGCCTTTTCAAAAAGCCGCAAACTAACATCATTGGTTGCATCAATATCACAATATAATTGATGCAATGAAAGATGGGAATGGCAATAGTCTAAAAGCATTTGCAACCCCAGTGTTCCAAGACCTTGTCGATGATAATCAGAATGAATCATGATACCCACAGCGGCACGACTGTGCTGCAAATCCACTTCAAATAAATCAACAAAACCCAAAGCCTTGTTAGCAGCATCTACCAAAGCCAAACGGAGTTGTTGAATTTCCTGAATACTCAAATGTGATTGCAATATGTATTCCGCAAGAA
>CALITN010000048.1 GCA_938041595.1 uncultured Flavobacteriaceae bacterium
GGCTCGTTAAAACCAATGTGCCCTGTGCGCCCAATCCCCAATAATTGAAAATCAAGCCCGCCCAAATCAGCAATTTTCTCATCGTAACTTTGGCAATAAGGACGAATCGATTTAGGAGAGAGTTGGCCCTTTGGAATATGAACGTTCTCTGGATTTATGTCTATATGATTGAATAAATGTTCGTGCATAAAGTGATGATAACTCTGCACATCAGTAGGTGCTATAGGGTAATATTCATCAAGATTAAAGGTGATTACATTCTTAAAACTCAAGCCTTCTTCTCGGTGCATTTGCACAAGGTATTGATAAACCCGAATGGGGGAAGAACCCGTTGCTAATCCCAACACGAAAGGACGGTCGATGCAATTGCGAATCTGAGTTGCAATTTCTTCAGCTACCCAACGAGCTCCTTCGACTTCGGAAACAGCCGTGACATTATGGATTTTTTCAAAACGGGTTTCTTGGTATTTTCCTGGAGGAACATAGTTTAAATTCAAAGGAATTGACATCTGAATTTTGTTTAATTGGTGAACATGAAAATAAAATAATTATTCCATTTCTGAGATCTTTTAAATTATTAATTTTAAGAAATTCAAAAGAATGAATAGACGATCTTCTTTAAAACTACTGGCCAGTAGCGGTATGGGTTACAGTCTGATGACCAGCTTTAGCCCCCTTTCCTTGGAAGCTTCTGAAAAAAGTACGGAAGCAGCCCTTTTGGAATCCCTCGCAAGAGTGGTGCTGGGTGATTATTATAAAAACCCACAGGCAGACTTGAAAAAAGGGGCTTTTATTCATTGCTTTATGGAGCAGTGTTGGGATACAGAAGATCAGCAACTTTTTTGGGAGAGTGCTGCGAAACTTCAAGGCTACTGTCAAAAAAACTATCGGCAAAACTTTGAAAGGCTCTCGGAAACAAAACAACAAAAAATAACCACCTTGCTTTTTAGCCCCAAAAAGCATCTTTTTAAAGAAGATAATGAATGGATAGGGCTGACGCGCCAATTGGTGCTTTTCGAATTTTTCTCAGGTCAGGAGGGTGCCACAAAGGTACTCCGCCACCTCCCCATTCCAGGACGATATGAAGGAAATATCCTATTGCTTCCAACAGACACATTATTTCGAAATTAAACTTCTTATGGAAAATCAATTTGACGTAATCGTAATTGGCTCGGGGATTTCTGGAGGCTGGGCCGCCAAAGAATTTTGTGATTTGGGTTTTAAAACCTTGGTTTTAGAACGCGGTCGATTTGTTGAGCACATTAGCGACTATACTACGGCCATGAAAGAATCGTGGGAAATGGAACAGCGTGGAGCTTTAACTGCCAAAACCATCCAAGAAAATCCTGTGTTGTCACGTTGCTATGCTTACAGTGATTTTACGAAGCACCTTTTTGTACCTGACAATGCCCATCCATATATCCAAGAAAAACCTTTTGACTGGATTCGCGGCTATCATTTAGGGGGTAAGGGACTCATGTGGGCACGACAAGTGCAACGTTGGAGCAATAATGAATTTATTTCTCCTGAGCGTGATGGCTACGGAAGTCTTTCTTGGCCCATTACTTATAAAGATTTAGCTCCTTGGTACGCTCACGTCGAAAAATTTATCGGTGTTAGTGGTAATAAAGATGGCTTGGAGGAAGTTCCCGACGGGGAATTTCTCAAAGCATGGGAAATGAATGCGGCAGAAACCAGTATCAAAGAAAAAATAAAGACGCATTTCCCAGAACGAACCCCCATCATTGGACGTTGTGCGCACCTTACAGAAGTAAAAGAAATACACCAAAAACAAGGGCGTAATGCTTGTATGGCTCGAACCCGGTGTGAACGGGGCTGCCCGCTGGGAGCCTACTTCAGTTCCAACTCCTCTACCCTGCCTTGGGCAGAGAAAACAGGGAATTTGACTATCCATACCAACCAGATCGTAGCTGGCATTGTGTATGATCCCAAAACAAAAAAGGCCAGTGGTGTGGAAACCATCGACCGCCACTCAAAGAAAAAACAACGTTTTGCTGCAAAAGTGATTTTTGTAAATGCCGCAACTATCAATACCAACGCTATTCTTTTAAACTCTAAATCAGAGGCATTCCCATATGGGCTTGGAAACAGCAATGGCAATTTGGGTAAATATTTGGCTTTTCACAATTACCGTGGAAAAGTCAATGCTACCTTCAAAGGGAATCTAGACAGTTACTACTATGGAAGGCGGCCAACCTCTATCATGATTCCAAACTTCCGAAATATCAAAGGGAATGATGTCAACTTCAAAGGAGGGTATTTAATAAACTACACCGCCTCTCGCGAAGGCTGGGGGCGAACCATAGAAAATGGAGACGCATATGGCACCAACTATGTTGAACAAGCTGCCAAACCTGGACCTTGGAGTGTGCATATGTATATGCAAGGGGAAACCATTCCCATCAAGGAAAACGAAGTGCGTCTTTCACAGCAAGTTGACCAATACGGTATTCCCAGCCCAATATTGAATGTGGACTATACGGCTAATGACGAAAAAATGATCGTAGACTTTTTGGAGCAAGCCAGTGAAATGCTGCGCAAAGCCGGTTGTGAAAACATCCAACAAGTCGATTCCAAACAGGCACCCGGTCTTGACATTCACGAAATGGGAGGCGCTCGAATGGGTGAGGATCCTTCGGTAGCGGTCACCAACGCTCACAATCAACTACACGATTGCAAGAATGTTTTTGTAACCGATGGAGCCTGCATGACTTCAACAGGAACCAAAAATCCTTCTTTGACGTTTATGGCCATGACTGCACGAGCCGCTAATTTTGCTGCCGATCAGATGAAACAAGGCCTACTTTAAAAAAGGACCTAAAAAGAACGATTTATGCCTTCTAAATATTGATTCGCATTTGATTCTTCAAACAAGGCTTTTTCCGCATCCCAGTGAAGGGTTTTATTTGGGAAGCGCCCCGCAATAACTCCTAGCAAGATGGTTTCTGTCAAGCGAGAAGCATAAGAAAAGGGAGCCGAACAGCTAGCCTTTCCAAGACAAGCATCAATAAACTCATGGTAATGCTTGGGAGACTCAGTCTCATAATTTCGAATCGGTTCCCCAAGGGAGTTGTCCGGATCGTATTCTGCAACATCATATTCCTGATACTTTCCATCAATTATAAGCTTAGGTAACTGCATAAAATGCGGTAACAAAAGGGTTCCCTTTTCGCCATAAAACAAGGCGCCTTGGTCGGGTAACTGGTCATTGTTTGGCAAACGCATTGCTTTGTTCTTTCGAGGGGCTTTGTAGCCATCTTCCCAAATCCAAGTCAACGTTTCTGTCGTATAAGGGGTTTGCCCAAAAGTATAGGTCACTTTATTG
>CALITN010000049.1 GCA_938041595.1 uncultured Flavobacteriaceae bacterium
CGAGCATATTCCACATCGATATTGTCCATACCGACACCTCCGCGACCAATAATTTTTAAATTGGGACACGCGTCAATAAGATCTTGACGGGCGGTAGTTGCCGAACGAACCAATAAAACAGTAATGTCGTTGTCGTTGATATATGCGCTTAATTGTTCTTGCGCAACATTGGTTGTTTCAACACTAAACCCTGCGGCTTCCAGTGCTTCAATACCGGCATTTGAAATTCCGTCGTTAGCTAATATTTTCATCTGTTAAAAAATAAAGTGTCGTTATATTATTATTATCCTGAAGGGTCTATATTTATGCATCAAGAGCCTGTGGAATCTTCATGGATAATTCTAGTTTGTACGTTCAAATTCTTTCATGATCTCGATAAGCAGTTCAACGCTGGCAAGCGGAAGTGCATTGTAGATGGAGGCACGGTAGCCACCTACAGAACGATGTCCTTTGAGGCCACTGATTCCAGCTTTGTTCCACAGTTCATCAAAACGATCCGCGGAGTAAGCATCTGTCAAATTAAATGTAGCATTCATTTGACTTCGGTCTTCCGTAGCGGCGAACCCTACAAAACAATCGTTACGATCAATTTCAGAGTACAATAGATTGGCTTTGTGTGCATTAATTTTCCCAACACCTTCCAAGCCGCCTTGGGCTTTGATCCATCGCATATTGAGCAATGCGGTATAGATAGGAAATACGGGAGGGGTATTAAACATGCTGTCTTTGGCCATATGCAATGAATAATCCATCATGGAGGGTACGACACGAGATACTTTTCCGAGAATATCCATATCTGCAATCACAAGGGTGGTTCCAGCAGGACCAAGGTTTTTTTGCGCTCCTGCATAAAAAAGACCAAACTTACTGTAGTCAAAAGGACGTGAGAAAATATCCGAACTCATATCAGCTACTAGGGGAGCGGAGAGGACTGGAATATCATGAAACTGTGTCCCAAAAATAGTATTGTTGGTAGTGATATGAACGTAGTCCAATTCCCCAGCAGGTTTTAATTCTTTAGGAATATAATTATAGTTATCCCCTTTGGAGGAAGCCAGCTCCACAACATCTCCAAACAGTTTTGCTTCTTTAATGGCTTTGTCAGACCAGGATCCGGTGTTGATGTAACCAGCTTGTTTTTCCAAAAGGTTGTAGGCAGTCATCAAAAATTGAGAACTGGCGCCACCTTGTAAAAACAAAGCTCGATATGTAGTGTTTTCCAAACCAGAAAGTTCCAGTGACAAGGCACAGGCTTCTTCCATTATGTTGACAAATGCTTTGCTCCGGTGGGATATTTCAATAAGAGAAAGTCCCGATCCATCCAAATCACGAACGGCTTCAGCGGCCTGATGGAATACCTCCTGAGGGAGAATCGCAGGGCCTGCGCTGAAATTGTGTTTTTTCATAGATTAATTTTCTGCTGCAAATATCAAAACTTCTCACAAATCAAGGCCAAATGAAGACACTTTTTATTCATTTTTGTCAACATTTGTTACGGCTCCATCAATGCACGAAGCATTCCATACGTAAAAAAGCAAAAGGGTTCCTATTTACCGAGGGTTGAAAGAAAGGAGAGCGTATTGACCCCATCTGCATAATCCCATAACTGTGGTTCTTGCGCTTGCCCAAAGGGAAAGGCTTTTTCTAACGAAAGTTTGCTGACAACGCATTGGATTTTGTCCTCATTATCGGCAATTTCTTTTTGTACTGTTTTGAGATCTTCATAAAAGGAGTAGTGGAGACATGCAATGGGAGCGGCCCACTCGTCGGATTCACGCACTAAAAAGAAACCGTTTTCGAGAAAATCAAAATCGCTCATCAGATATACTGCCTTGTTATAATCGTAATTATTGGCATATTTCTGTCCTTGAATGACCTCTCGGTAGGGATAGAGGGCTCCAAAAAGTAAATCCAAATCATAGCCCTTGGGAAGGTACACTTTAGAAACATTGCGGCAACCGAGTCCATAGTAACGAAGAATATCCTCTCCCAAGGCTTCTAGCTGTGTTTTGCTTTCCGATCCATCCAATACTGCAATAGCATTTCTATTTCTTCGAATCAAATGGGGAACGGATTGAAAATAAGACTCAAAATAACGCGCTGAATTATTACTTCCAGTAGCGATGACTGCTTCATAGTTTTTTAAAGGACCTTGTGTAAATGTGATTCGTCCTTTATCCTCGGGACTGATTGACTCTAATATTTCCACAATCCATGGAAGAAGATAAGGGTCTTTACTAGCACATTTAATCATTGCTTTGTGAGGGCTTGCCCAGAGACATAGAAGGTCATGCATTCCTACTAGGGGAATATTTCCCGCAACGATCAATCCGATGGTTTTGGGAGCAGTATTTACAAATGAACTAGTGGCAAGCCATTGACGGACGTTTGTTTCCGATAGTGCTTGTGACCAACTATAAATTGCTTTTCGAACCTGTTTTGGATCAAACCATCCATTGCTGTGATGCACTTTTGTGAGCAGGGCATCAAATGCGGTGTCGCAAGTATTGGGATTGGAAAAGTGGGCAAGTTTTTCGCCCAGTTGGACAAAGGAGGAAAAGGGATTATTCAAAAAAGAAAATATTATGGAAACTCTGTGTTTTAGCCTATTTTTGCCAAAAGTAATGAAAAAGAAAATCCCATGGCGATTGTAATTACTGATGAATGTATCAATTGCGGTGCCTGCGAGCCCGAATGTCCAAATACAGCCATTTATGAAGGTGCTGAAGAATGGCGCTATCAAGATGGAACATCCTTAAAAGGGGCTTTTGTTTTGCCGAGCGGTGAAAAAGCAGAAGCGGAAACGGTTATGGAGCCCGTTTCGGATGAATATTACTATATCGTACCCAGTAAATGCACGGAATGTAAAGGCTTTCACGATGAACCTCAATGTGCCGCTGTTTGCCCGGTGGACTGCTGTGTTCCTGATGAAGAGCATGTTGAAACAGAAGAAGCATTGCTTTCCAAACAACGTTTTTTACACCGAGAAGATTAAGAACATATGAAAGCTGGTATTGTAGGCTTGCCCAATGTTGGGAAATCCACCTTATTTAACTGTTTGTCCAACGCCAAAGCACAAAGTGCCAATTTTCCATTTTGCACCATTGAGCCCAATATTGGGGTAGTCAATGTACCCGACCCCCGTTTGGATCGCTTGGCAGCACTTGTCAATCCAGAAAAAGTGATTCCAGCCACCGTAGAGATTGTAGACATTGCAGGCTTGGTTAAAGGAGCTAGTAAAGGGGAAGGTCTGGGCAATCAGTTTTTGGGAAATATTCGCGAAACAGATGCTATTATTCATGTATTGCGCTGCTTTGATAATGACAACATTGTTCATGTCGAAGGTTCGGTAGACCCTATTCGCGATAAAGAAATTATTGATTTTGAATTGCAGCTTAAGGACTTAGAGACTGTCGAAAAAAAGCTAGAGAAAGTTAAAAGAGCGGCACGTACTGGAAACAAAGAAGCAATCAAAGAGCAAGAAGTTTTAGAACAGTTGCAAAAAGGTCTTGAGCAAGCGCAAAACGTCCGTGGGATTGCCCTATCGGAAGAAGATCGTGAGGCGTATGTGCATTCGATGCAGTTGTTGACTGACAAGCCTGTCCTTTATGTGTGTAACGTAGATGAGGGTGCTGCCGCCAAGGGCAATTCCCTTGTGGATAAAGTTCAAGAGGCGATTGCTCAAGAAAATGCAGAGCTGTTGGTTTTGGCTGTAAGTATTGAGGCAGATATCAATGAGTTAGAATCCTATGAGGAGCGACAGCTCTTTTTAGAAGATTTAGGACTTGAGGAACCCGGTGCAGCCAAGTTGATCCGATCAGCTTACAATCTACTCAATCGACAAACGTATTTTACCGCAGGCGAAAAAGAGGTGCGCGCTTGGACAATATCTATCGGGTCCAGTGCTCCCCAAGCTGCTGGTGTTATTCATACTGATTTTGAAAAAGGCTTTATCCGAGCAGAAGTAATCAGCTACGCTGATTATGACGTATATGAAACGGAAACCAAGGTCAAAGAAGCTGGTAAAATGCGAATTGAAGGGAAAGAATACATCGTATCCGATGGAGACGTGATGCATTTTCGTTTTAATGTGTGAGCAATACGACACAAAAAACTTCTCAACAACCCCTGCTTTATTTTGTTAATTTTTTAGCACTCAATCGGTGTTGAGCCTATTGGCTATCTTTTAACTTAGTGCCTGCTTATGGCACAACCGACCAACTATACAGAAGACAATATACGCTCCCTCGATTGGAAAGAGCATATCCGGATGCGACCGGGTATGTACATAGGGAAGCTCGGAGATGGTTCTTCACCAGACGATGGGATTTACATTTTACTCAAAGAAATTTTGGATAACTGTATTGATGAGTTTGTGATGGGCGCAGGAAAGACCATAGAAATCAAAATCGAAGACAGTAAAGTTCAAATTCGGGACTACGGCCGAGGGATTCCCTTGGGAAAAGTTGTTGATGTGGTTTCCAAAATGAATACTGGTGGAAAATACGATAGCCGTGCTTTCAAGAAATCCGTCGGTTTGAATGGTGTGGGAACTAAAGCGGTCAATGCGCTGTCTTCTTCTTTTACAGTGGCTTCTTTTCGTGATCAGCAAACCAAGACTGCTTCTTTTGCTTTTGGGGAACTGCAAGAGGAATCTGACTTGGTAAAAAGTTCCAAGCGCAAGGGAACCCTTGTTCAATTTGAACCCGACGCTCAGATTTTTAAAAATTACAAATACCGTTTGGAGTATGTTGAGCGCATGCTGAAATATTATGTGTATCTCAATCCGGGACTGACCATTGATTTAAACGGGGTAATCTATACGTCAG